>NZ_JBJLSE010000037.1:0-38223 GCF_050871845.1 Kineococcus arenarius subsp. arenarius | reverse complement strand
CCGGTGTGGACCCCTGGCCGGCGCTGATGCAGGGCAAGCCCAGCTACACGATCATGCAGAACTTCCCCTGGGACAAGCTGCAGGCCCTGCCCAAGGACTACGGCAAGCCCACCAGCTGAACCCGCTGACCCCGACGGCCGTGCCCTGCTCAGGGCGCGGCCGTCGTGCTGTCCCGGGACTCAGCCGAAGCCGATGGTGTCGTTGAATGCCGCGTCAGCCGCCTCAGCCACAGCCTCGGGGACCTGCGTGCCCGGCTTCCGCTCCTTGACGACGCGCGCAGGGTTTCCCGCCACGACCGTCCACGCCGGCACGTCGTTGACCACCACGGCCCCTGCGCCGACGATGCTACCGCGGCCGATCCGGCGGCCGGGTAGCACGATGGAACCGGCCCCGATCCACACGTCGTCCTCGACGACGATCGGCCTGTCCTCGCGGAAACCCTGCTGGTTCATGGGCACGTCCACCGACGCCGTCTCGTGGGCGGAGGCGAGCAGGATGCAGCGGGGCCCCATCATCACGTCCCGTCCGATCCGGACGGGCCCGATGACCAGGGCGTCCATACCGATGTCGGAGCGGTCGCCCAGTTCGATCCCCTTGCCGGATCCGAACCACGCGCCGTGCTCGACGTTCACGTCCCGCCCGCACTCGTCGAGCATCAGCTGGGCCAGCAGTCCTCGCAGTCGTCGAGCCCCCCGGCCGCCGGGGCGGGGGGACCAGGGGAGGTGACGCGCTACGCCGAGGTACGCGGCGGCTCCCAGCAGCCTCCGCGCTCGGGCCGCGTCAACGCGCTGCCGGCCGATCGGTCCTGTCACGGTCCTGTGCTCTCGTCAGGTAGGGGATGAGGGCGATCCCGGCCATCATCCAGGTGAGGGAGTTGGGCAGCGGGTAGGGCATCGGGCTGAGCATGATGGCCACGCACCAGCCGATCGTCACGCCGCTGGCCACGGCGCGCCACGTCACCAGGTCCGGCGCGTCCTCCGGGCGGCGACGCTGCACTAGCGCCCGCACCGGGCCCAGCAGCACACAGGCCACGAACGCCGCGGCCCCCGGAACCCCGAGCTCCGCGGCCCGGCTCAGGACCACGTTGTGGACCTCGATGTTCACGTTGGTGATCGGGTACGTGTCGGCTTGGCGGACCCAGTCGTGGGAGACCTCGATGAACCGCACCCAGCCCACGCCGGTGAGCGGCTCGGCGTCGACGATGCGCAGAGCCGCTGCGTTGGTGTTCTGCCGATCCAGCACGGAGTTCGTCGTCCCCGCTCGTTCACCGGCGGTTTCCCGCAGGCCGGGGACGAACGCCAGCATGGCCATCACCAGCAGTGCGCCGACGACGAGCGCGAGGGGCAGCAGGCGCCGGGTCCGGCGGATGCCGGCCATGGCGACCACGGCGCCCAGGGCGGTGCCCACCCACACCGAGCGCGTCAGGCACCCGACGACACCGGCGAGGCAGAGCAGGACCACGAGCACGGACAGGGCCCGCCACCACCCGCGGAACCTCGTCGCGGCAGCGGCCCCGGCGAACGCGCACGCGGCGCACGCCAGACCCATGGCCTCGGAGGCGACGAAGGGTCCGCGGGCGCGCCCGTACTGGATGCCGACGTCGGGGTCGCCGATGTACGACGGAAACAGCAGTGAGTACGCGTGGAGGGTCTCCAGCAGGGCGGTCACGCCCAGGTAGAGACCGAGCAGGACCAGGGTGCGCAGCAGCAGGTCGCGGCGCTCTGGGGTGTTGAAGACCACAGGTGCGACGCAGAAGAGCAGGAAGGGGACGAAGATCCTGTCCAGCAGAGCGAACAGGCCGTAGGGGTTCAGCAGCGTCGAGTGGGCTGCGGCCGACAGGACGGCGACGAGGAGCAGCGCGATCATCGCTACGTGGATCGGTCGGAACCGCAGCCGCGTGCGCTGCCACGCCCAAGGGTCCAGCGCCAGCAGGACCACGCCGACCCCGAAGAACACCCTGTCCAGGCCGAGGGGGAGGTGGAACGCGTCCCAGTGCCCCGAGAAGACGTTGAACACCACGACACCCAGCAGGCACCACAGGTACATCGGCCTACTGGGCTCACCCGGCGGCACCGGTCCGGCCGCGGGCGACTCCGGCTGCTCCCCGAGCGCGGTGCCAGCTCGGTCGGCGGACTGGATCGTCACGGCTGCGGCGTCCGCGTCCCGAGGTTCTGGGGGTTGCGCAGCGCCTCGCCGCGGTGCGCGCCGTCACCGCGGGGAACCGTCTCGTGCGCGGCGCGAGGAGTGGCGTCGGCCCCGGTGGTGGGGGAGGTGGACCGGTGTCCGCCGCCACGCGCCGCGGGGTCCCCGGCGGCCCGCGCCGCAGCGGCGCGGCGGTCGAGCACCACGGCCGCGAGCAGGGCCAGCAGCACCCCGAGCGCCACGCCGGCCAAGCCGTACTGCTGGACGCGGCTGGTCCGGTTGCTGCCCGCGAGGTGCCCCTCCTGCACCACGCGCAGGCCCGCCGCCGAGGGGGTGGAACTCACCACGTCGCGGTAGCGCTCCCCGAGGGCGGACTGCTGCACCTCCAGCACGTCCAGGGCCGCGGCGGCCTGCTCCGCGGCCGCCCGCGCCGGGGCGAGCACCGCCTCACCGGCGCCGCTGGCGACCAGCGACTCGAAGGTCGCCTGGGTCTGGGTCGCGGTCTGCTCCGCCACCGCCACCTGGTTCGACAGGTCGGTGTACTCCTGCAGCAGCGACTGGGGGCTCTCGCCGGTGACCGTGTTCACCTGGTCGGTGAGTTGCTGCGCGATCGCCTGCGCTCCGCGCGCGGCGACTTCCGGGTCCTCGGCGAAGACCTCGATGCGGATGACGCTCGACTCGGGGATGGGGGAGGCGATGACGGAGGAGATGGCCGCAGCGTCCTGCCCGAGGACCGGATCGAGCCCGGCCACGGCCTCTTGGTCGTTGACGTAACGGCTGATGTCGGAGGCCAGGTCGGAGGCGGCCCGCGAGTAACCGGCCACGACGCGCGCATCGAGGCTCTCGCTGCCCACGGTCACGCGGGCCTCACCGGTGTAGGTGGGGGTTCGCGCGTAGGCGACCGCCACGCCCAGGGCGCCGACGGCCACAGCGAGCAGCACTCCGAGCCACCAGCGCTCCGCGAGAGCGGCCAAGGGGGTGTTGGGGGCCGTGGAAGGGGTGTCTCGGGTCACGTGGGGTGCTCCATCTGACTCGGCGGCGGGCGTCCGTCCCAGTGCTGCCACCCCATTGAAGGGCGTTCCGTGACGGGACCGAGCCTGACAGTACTCAACCTGTGCCGGAAGAGCTGCATCCCTGGGCAACGTCCGCTGGCCGCCACGCTCTGTCATGCAGGCCGTCGCGCTCCCTGGTTCACACCCAGCTGGGCAGCCACATGCGCCGCTGCCACTCCTCGTAGGGGATGACCTCCGCCGTGTAGATCGGCCAGAAGAAGGCGAAGCAGGCCACGCAGCCCACCACGACCACCCCCGCCGCCAAGGCTCCGCGGCGCCGCCGGCTCAGGGCCGCCTCCACGCCCTTCCCGCCGTGCAGCACCGCCGTGCCCGGGTCGGGGCCGAGCACCAGCCCCAGCACGTACACCACGCCCAGCACCACGAAGGGCACCAGCACCACCGCGTAGAACGTGAAGATCGTGCGCTGCTGGTACTGGAACCACGGCAGGTAGGTGGCCGCGTACCCGGCCAGCACCGCGCCGGCGCGCCAGTCGCGGCGCAGCGCCCAGCACCACAGCAGCACCACCAGGGCGGCCACCCCGGCCCACCACAGCACCGGCGTGCCCAGCGAGGTGATCGCCTTGGAGCACTGCGCCACGGTGCAGCCGTCCTCGCCCAGCACCGGGTCCTCGTAGAAGAAGGACGTCGGGCGGCCCTGCACCAGCCACGACCACGGGTTCGCGGAGTACGGGTGCGGGCTGTCCAGCCCGACGTGGAAGGAGTACGCCTCCTGGTGGTAGTGCCACAGGCCGCGCAGCGCGTCCGGGACGAGGTCGCCGACGCCGCTGGAGGGGTGTTGCGCACCCCACTGCCGGTCCCACCCGTTCTCGGAGGCGAACCACCCCGCCCAGGTGGCCACGTAGACCACGACCGCCACCGGCACCGTCGCCAGGAAGGCCGGCACCCCGTCGCGCCAGGCCGCGGCCGGCAGCCACGACCGCACGCCCACCGCGCGCCGGGCGCCGGCGTCCCACAGCACCGTCATCACGCCGAAGACGGCCAGCACGTACAGGCCGGACCACTTCACCCCGCAGGCCAGGCCCAGGCTCACCCCGGCCGCCAGCCGCCACGGCCGCCACCCCAGCCGCGGGCCCAGCCCGGCCGCGCCGTGCTCGGCCACCGCCCGGGCCAGCCGCTCGCGCGCCCGGTCGCGGTCCACCAGCAGGCAGGCGAAGGCCACCAGCACCCACCAGGACAGGAAGACGTCCAGCAGGCTGGTGCGGCTCTCCACGAAGTGCAGGCCGTCGGTGGCCAGCAGCACCGCGGCGCTCACCCCCAGCACGGTGGAGCGGAACAGCCGCCGCGCCACCCGCCCGATCAGCAGGATCGACAGCGTGCCCACCAGCGCCGCCGTGAAGCGCCAGCCGAAGGAGGAGTCCACCCCGAACAGCCACTGGCCGAAGGCGATCATCCACTTGCCCACCGGCGGGTGGACGACGAAGTCGCCCTCGGTGCCGAAGACGTCCGGCGTGCCGGCGGTGAACAGCGCGTCCGGGGTGGGGATGGAGGCGTCGTTGCGCAGCTCCACGCCGTGCTGCAGCAGCGACCAGCCCTGCTTGACGTAGTAGGTCTCGTCGAAGACCAGCTGGTGCGGCTCGCCCAGGCGCCAGAAGCGCAGGAAGCCGCCGATCAGCGTCACCACCAGCAGCGGCAGCCAGGCGCGCCGCCACGACTCCCCGGTGATCTCTGAGGGGCCTCCCAGCAGCCGGTCGCGAACCGGTGCGAGGTCGCTCGTTGGTGCCGTCACGCGCGCTGCCCGGTGGTCGCGATCACGTCGTCATCGTAGGGCGGATCCGGCGAGGGCCCCGCGTGTGGCGGCGCGGACCCTGTTCGCTCAGCGTGTGCAACCGATCTCGAACGGTCAAGATGTGGCGGGTGCGCAGAGAGTGCAGCCCGCAACGGAGGGTGTTACTGGTGACACGAATGGGCTAAGGTGACGATTAAGGCGACGCTGCGTAATAGATCGTCTACAGACAGCTTCCGGCCCTGTCACCGGTTCCGGGCACGTCACCGAACGACGTCTGTGAGGACACATGCGGAACTCCAGCCTGCCCCGGCGGAGCAAGCTCCTGCTCGTCTCCTCCATCGGGGGGCACCTGACGGAGCTCCTGCTCGTCAGCAAGATCCTCGAGGCGAACGCGGACTCGCGCTGGGTCACCGCCGAGAACGACCAGAGCACGTCGCTCCTCGCCGACCGGCCGGTCACCTACCTGCCCTACGTGGCTCCGCGCGACTGGCGCACCGCGCTGAGGGTGCTGCCGCAGTTCCACCGACTGCTGCGCGAGGAGCACTACGACGCCGTCGTCAGCACCGGTGCGGCCGTCGCCGTACCGGCCCTGCTGGCTGCCAGGTCCCTGGGCGTCCCGGCCCACTACGTCGAGAGCGTCTCCCGCTTCCACGGCACCTCCATGACGGGGCGGCTGGTCAGCGGCATCCCGGGAGTGGGCCTGTACACCCAGCACCCCGAGCGCGCTCAGGGCCGGTGGCGCCACGACGTGTCCATCGCCGACTCCCTCGCCCGCCGATCGGCACCCAGGCGGAAGCAGGGGCCGCCGCGGATCTTCGTGACGCTCGGCACCATCCGCCCCTACCGCTTCGACGCGCTCGTCGACCGGGTGCTGAAGGTGCTGCCCCCCAGCGCGGAGGTCACCTGGCAGCTCGGTGTCACCGCCCGCAACGACCTGCCGGGGACCGTGCGCGACTACGTGACCAACGCCGAGTTCAGCCGGCTGGCTCGCGAGGCCACCGCGGTCGTCACGCACGCCGGGGTGGGCTCCGTGCTGCAGCTCCTGGAACAGGGCGTGGAGCCGGTCGTCGTGCCGCGCAGGGCCGCGCGCGGCGAACACGTCGACGACCACCAGATGGAGGCCGTCGACGCCTTCACCCGCATCGGCATCGCGACGTGCCGGCAGGTGGAGGACATCAGCACCCGCGACCTGGTCGGTGGCACCCTCGTCCTGCCGCAGTCGCGTACCGCCACGCTGCCCGCGGACCTGCAGCACCTGGCCTGAGGCCCTCGGCGGCGCACGAGTGCACCCGTCGGTGCTCCGGTGCGCGACGATGGAAAGGTGCCCCCCGCTGATCCGACCCCTGCCGCCGCCGGGCGCCTCCTGCTCGCTGCCACCCCCATCGGTGATGTGGAGGACGCCTCCCCGCGCCTGCGCCGCCTGCTCGAGTCGGCCGATGTCGTGGCCGCCGAGGACACCCGGCGGCTGCACCGCCTCTGCGCGGCGCTGGGCGTCCAGCCCACCGGCCGGGTGCTCAGCTGCCACGACCACAACGAGGCCGATCGCGCACCCCAGCTGGCCGGGGAGGTCGCCGCGGGGCGCACCGTCCTGCTCGTCACCGACGCGGGGATGCCCTCGGTCTCCGACCCCGGCTACCGCGTGGTCCGCGCCTGCATCGACGCCGGAGCACCCGTCTCCGTGGTGCCCGGACCCTCGGCCGCGCTCGCCGCGCTGGCCGTCTCCGGCCTGCCCAGCGCTCGCTTCGCCGTCGAGGGCTTCCCGCCGCGCCGCCCGGGCGCCCGGGCGCGGGCCCTCGCCGAGCTGGCCGGTGACCCGCGCACGCTCGTCTTCTTCGAGTCCCCGCACCGCGTGGGAGCCACCCTGGCCGCGATGGCCGAGGCGTTCGGTGCCGACCGCCCCGCCGCCGTCTGCCGGGAGCTCACCAAGACGTACGAGGAGGTCGTGCGCGACGACCTCGGTGCACTGGCGCGCTGGGCGGCGGAGCGCGAGGTCCGTGGCGAGATCTGCCTCGTGGTGGCCGGGGCACCTGCCCGAGCTGCCGATCCGGAGGAACTGCTCGAGGAGGTCCTGGCCCTGACGGTCCAGGGGGTGCGGCTCAAGGACGCCGTCAAGCAGGTCGCCTCGCCCGCCGGCGCCGACAGCCGGGCGCTGTACGACCTGGCGTCCCGCCACCGCACCGGCTGATGACCAGCAGCTCCCGCTGCCGCTTTTCACGAGGCACCACGGACGGTAGGTTCTGCCGCACGGACGGCGAGGGTGCCGAGCAGGGCTCGGGGTGCTGATCGATCGTGCGGAGGGTGTGTGGAAGTGCGGAACGCTCGTGCCCGGCGCCGCCGACCCCTCCGAACCCTGCGCGCTGCACCACGGAGCTCGCCGTCGATCCGCCGACTCCCCGGAGGGGCCACCCCACTATGTTCTCCGTACTGATCCCCGTCGGCCCCAAACCCGTCGAGCTGGCCCGCCTGCAGGACACCGTCGACAGCCTGCGCGCGCACGAACCGGCCGAGGACGTGCGGCTGGTGCTCGTCGACGACTCGCTCACCCCGCGTCCCCAGCTGGCCGAGCTGGAGTGGCCCACCCCTCCCGTGGTGGTGCGCACCCCCCTGTGGGAGGCGTCCGCGCCACCGGACCTCAAGAGCGCCCTCGTCGCCGGTGCCATGGAGGGCCTCCGGGCCGCTGCTGCGGAGGCGCCGGAGTTCTGCCTGAAGATGGACACCGACGCCCTGGTGATCGCCCCCTTCGCGGACAAGGTCCGAGCGGCCCTCGCCGCCGATCCGACCGTCGGGATGCTCGGGTCCTACGACCGCAGGTGCACCGGCGAGCGCCGCGACTGGGAGCACAAGGGGCGTGCCATCGCCGCCGCCTCCCGGCCGGTCACCGTCTGGCGGCGCTCCACGCGCTTCCGGGTGCCTACCGGGTTCTGGTACAAGCCCGCTGCCCTGCGCGCACGGGCTCGCGACCTCACTCAGCAGGCCCTCGCCAACGGTTACGAGCTCGGTGCCCACTGCCTCGGTGGCGCCTACGCCGTCTCACCGGCGCTGCTGCAGCGCACCGACCTGCTCGACTGGAGGCCGTGGGTGCGCACCCCCGACGTGGGTGAGGACGTGACCGTCAGCCTCGCGGTCTTCGCCGCCGGCCTGCGCATCCGCGGCATGGTGGACCGCGACGAGCCGTTCGGGTTGGCCTTCCAGGGGCTGCCGGCCGATCCCCGCTGGCTGGTGGAGAACGGCCACAGCCTCGTGCACTCCCTGAAGGACCACCGTGGATCCTCCGAGGAGGAGCTGCGCACCTGGTTCCGGGAGCACGCGAGGTGACGGCCGCCGGGGGGGGACCTGACTCGTCTCCCCGGCGGCCGGGTGAAGGACTCGACGGGTCCCGCCCGTCGGGAGTCAGGGACAGGGCTCGCGGACGGCCGCCGGGACGCTGCCGTCGAGACGCTGCGCGGACTCGCGTGCGTGCTCCTCGTGCTCTTCCACGTGCGTGGTGACGATGCCGCCTCGGGGTTGCGGTTGGACCCCCAGAACCCCTGGTCCTACGTCGTGGACTCCGTGGCGTACCTGCGCATGCCGCTGTTCACGTTCCTGTCCGGGTTCGTGTACGCCGCCCGGCCCAACCGCGGCCCGCTGGGCTCGTTCACCCGAGGCAAAGCGCGCCGACTGCTGGTGCCGATGCTCGTCATCGGCACGGCCTTCGCCGTGCTGCAGCAGGTGAGCGGTCGCCGGGCCGGCGGTTCTGGCAACACGCCCTGGTACCTGTGGCACGTGCTGCCGGTGGCGCACTTCTGGTTCCTGGCAGCGGTCTTCTGGGTGTTCCTGCTCGTCGCCGCTCTGGACCGCAGGGGGTTGCTGGATCGGCCTGCCGCCGTGGCCGGGGCCTTCGCCGCGAGCGCTGCGGCGCACCTCACGGTGCCGTCGGTCCCGGACGTGCTGGGGTTGCGCAGCGCCCTGTACCTGGCGCCGTTCTTCCTCGCCGGGCTGGCCGCGCAGCGGTTCTCCTGGCAGCGCGCGCCGAGGTGGCTCAAGGTGGCTGTGGTGGCCGTGGCCGTGGCCGGCGCGGCGCTGACGCAGGCGGGTCTGCTCGGGGTCGTCGAGCGGATCCCGGTCCGCGGTGCGGTGGCCATCGTCCTCGGAGCCGCGGGCTGTCTCTCCCTCCTGCTGCTGCGCTGGCGGTTCCGCCCGCTGGTGCTGGTGGGAGCGTTCTCCTTCACCGTCTACACCTGCCACGTGTTCGCCACGTCGGGGACCCGGACGCTTCTGCACGCCGCCGGGGTCGAGGCGGTGACCGTCCACGTGCTCGCCGGGACTGCCGCCGGTCTGGCGTTCGGGACGGCAGTGGAACTGCTGGCCCGCCGCCGACCCTGGCCGGCGTTCCTGCTGCTGGGGCAGCGGCTCCCGTCGCCGGGGCGTGCCCGCGCCTGACTCCTCCGTGCGGTGTGGCAGGCGGACGCACGAGGACCCCGCGGCGATCACGCCGCGGGGTCCTCGTGCACACGTGACTCACCCGTCAGTGCTGCACGGCCTTCTCCGCCCCCGCGCCGGTCAGCGAGCGCACCTCCATCTCGGCCGCGCGCTTCTCGTTGCCCCTCTCGCGGCCGGTGACCGAGCCGAGCCAACCGAGGAAGAACGCCAGCGGGATCGTCACCAGGCCGGGGTTCTCCAGGGGGAACCAGGAGAAGTCCACGCCCGTGTCGCGGATCATGGACAGGCTCACGCCGTTCTCGTCCACCTTGCCCGAGACGACGGGCGAGAACGCGATGAGCACCAGGCAGGAGATCAGCCCGCCGTAGGTGCTCCACAGCGCGCCGCGGGTGGTGAACCGCCGCCAGAACAGCGAGTACAGGATGGTCGGCAGGTTCGCGCTGGCCGCCACCGCGAACGCCAGCGCCACCAGGAACGCCACGTTCTGCCCGTTGGCGAAGATGCCGCCGACGATGGCCACGGCGCCGATGACGACGACCGTCGTGCGGGCCACGCGGACCTCGCGCTCGGGGGAGACGTCGCCCTTCTTGATGACGCTGGCGTAGATGTCGTGGGCGAAGGAGGCGCTGGCGGTGATCGCCAGGCCCGCGACGACCGCGAGGATCGTGGCGAACGCGACCGCGGCGATGATGCCCAGCAGGATCGTGCCGCCCAGCTCGTAGGCCAGCAGCGGGGCCGCGGAGTTCGCCCGGCCCGGTGCCGCCCGGATGGCGTCCGGCCCGACGAGGGCGCCGGCGCCGTAGCCGATGACCAGGGTGAACAGGTAGAAGACCCCGATGATCCAGATCGCCCACACGACGCTCTTGCGGGCCTCCTTCGAGCTGGGCACCGTGTAGAAGCGCATCAGCACGTGCGGCAGGCCCGCGGTGCCCAGGACCAGCGCCAGCGACAGCGACAGGAAGTTCAGCTTGGAGATCTCGCTGCCGCCGTACTGCGCACCGGGCCCGAGCAGCGTCTCGCCGGCCGAGCCGGGGGCCGAGACCGCCGCCCCGAGCAGGTCGGACAGGTTGAACCCGTAGCGGGCCAGCACCCAGACGGTCATCACGGCCGCACCCGCCACCAGCAGGCACGCCTTGATGATCTGCACCCAGGTGGTGCCCTTCATGCCACCGATGAGGACGTAGAGGATCATCAGGGCGCCGACGACGGCGATGACGAGGTTCTGCCCGGCGCGCGAGTCGATGCCCAGCAGCAGCGCCACCAGGCCACCGGCGCCGGCCATCTGCGCCAGCAGGTAGAAGAACGACACCGCCAGGGTCGAGATGGCCGCGGCCGTGCGCACCGGCCGCTCGCGCAACCGGAAGCTGAGGACGTCGGCCATCGTGAAGCGGCCGGTGTTGCGCAGCAGCTCGGCCACGAGCAGCAGGGCCACCAGCCACGCCACCAGGAACCCGATGGAGTACAGGAAGCCGTCGTAGCCGTACAGGGCGATGGCCCCGGCGATGCCCAGGAAGCTGGCCGCCGACAGGTAGTCCCCGGCGATGGCGACGCCGTTCTGGCCGCCGGTGAACGAGCGGCCGCCGGCGTAGAAGTCCGCGGCGGTGCGGTTGTTGCGGCTGGCCCGCAGCACCACCGTCAAGGTCACGGCGACGAAGGCCGCGAAGATGGCGATGTTGACCGCGGGGTTGCCGATGTCGGTGCCGGCGGCGGCCGCGGTGGGCAGCGCGGCGGTCAGGGACGTGGTCACCGGGCGCCCCCCTCGACGCGGTGGCGCAACTCCTCGGCGGCCGGGTCGAAGTGCTTGTTCGCCCAGCGCACGTACGCGGTCGTGATGACGAAGGTGGAGACGAACTGGCCCAGGCCGAACAGCAGCCCGATCGTGATGTTGCTGTCGCCCACCCGGGTGCTCATGAAGCCGGGCGCGTAGCCCGCCAGCAGGACGTACGTCGCGTACCACACCAGGAAGAACGCCGACAGGGGCAGGACGAAGCGGCGGAACCTCCGCCGCAGCGCCTGGAACTCGGGGGAGTCGAGCGCGTCCTCGTAGGGGGTGCGGCCCTCGCCCGCACCGGCCGGCGGGCCGCTCGATCCGTGGTCCGTCGTGCTCACCAGAACCTCCTCGTCCTGCCGGGGACCGTTCCCCAGCTGTGAGGGGGATCACGCTAGCGGCCACTGGTCCCCGGGTGGGCGCGAAACGCCCGGGTGGATTCCGGAATCACAGACCAACGTTCCGGAAAGCCTGTCGGGGTCACGGCCCTCGCCGAGCTGCGCCCTGTGAGGTCACTGTGGAGCGGCCCTCCCCGGGCACGCCCGGCACCGCCCCCGCGTTGATCCCCGCGTGGGAACGCAGCAGCAGGAGGAGCACCCCGACGGGATCCTGGCCGTCGTCAACGCCGGGGCGGGGTCGGCGCGCCCCGCCGCCGTCGAGACGGTCGTCGGCGAGCTGGGCCGCGAGGCCGACGTGGAGCTGCGCCGCACCCGCGGCCTGGACGACCTGCGCGAGGCGCTGCTGGGCGCGGACGGCCGCCGGCTCGTGGTGCTCGGCGGCGACGGCACCCTGCACGCGGTCCTGCAGCTGCTGTGGGACGCCGGCGCCACGCGCTCGGTGGGCCCGCTGGGCATCGTGCCGCTGGGCACCGGCAACGACCTGGCCCGCTCCCTGCACCTGCCGCTGGACCCGGTGGCCGCCGCCCGCATCGCCGCGACGGGCCGCCCGCGCGACCTGGAGCTCCTCGTGGACGGCCACGAGCGGATCACCGTCAACACCGTGCACGCCGGCATCGGCGCGGCGGCGACCGCCAAGGCGCAGCGGCTGAAGAAGGTCCTGCACGCCGGTGCCTACCCCGTGGGGGCCCTGTGGGCGGGGGTCGGCGCCGGCCGCGGCTTCCGGCTGCGCGTGGAGGTCGACGGCCGCATCGTCACCACCGGCGAGCGGCCCGTGCTCGTCGTGGGCATCGGCATCGGCGGCACCATCGGCGGCGGTGCACCCCTGGTGCCCGCCGCCGACCCCCACGACGGCGTCGCCGACGTCGTGGTCTCCGCCTCCACCGGCCCGCTGGCGCGCCTGGGCTTCGCCGCCGGGCTGCGCCGCGGCGTGCACGTCGAGCGCCAGGACGTCATCACCGCGACCGGCAAGGTCGTGGAGGTCACGGCCCTGGACGGCACCTTCCGGCTCAACTCCGACGGGGAGGTCAGCGACCCCCAGCGGTTCGAGCGCTTCGAGATGCACGCCGACGTGTGGCAGGCCGTCTGCCCCTGGTGATCACCCCCCGCCGCGTGAGGCGCGCCCCACCGCGTCCAGCAGCTCCAGGTAACCCCTGACCGCGGCCGCCAGGGCGTCGGCCCGCCCCACCGGCGAGCCCGGCGCCCAGCGGTGCGCGTCGTGCTCGGCGCTCGCGCGGCGCACCGCGGCCCGGCTCGCCGCCAGGTCCGCCTCCAGCCGCAGCGCCAGGTCCGCCGGTGAGGGGGCCGGCGGGCGCAGCCCCTCGCCCGCCCCCTCGCCCACGGCCCGCAGCACGTCCTCGTCCGTCCCGTCGGCGGCCGACCACAGCCGCACCGGGCGGGTGACCGCGTGGTTCCACACCGGCTGCCCGGCGGGGCGGAACACCAGGTGCACCGGGCGCCGGGCCAGGCCCGAGGCGGCCAGCCACTGCCCGGCGCCCGGCGGGGTGGTGCCCCACGCGCAGTCCTCGGCGCTCTCCCCGCACACCAGCGCCACGCTCACACCGCCGTCGTCGGGGACCTCCTCCACCGGCGGACCCAGCAGTGGACCCCACAGCCACGCCTCGAGGACCCGCAGCCGCACGATCCCCGCCGGCTGCGCCGCCACGTGCGCGCAGCGCTGCGCCACCTGCTCCGCCGTCCGCACCGCCGTCGCCCGCTTCACCGCGCCAGTGTCGGGCACGGACCCGCGCTCGCCGGTTGCGGCCCCCGCGGCGGCGGGGCCTAAGGTGCCCCGGTGGACGCGACTGAGCTCAGGGCCCTGCAGAAGCCGTTGAAGGACAAGTACCGCGAGGACCCCGGCTCCGCGGCCGTGCCGGCCCGGGCCGTGGCGGTCCTGGACGGGCAGTCCATCGGGGTCTCCGTGGACGGCTTCGCCGGCACCACCCGCGCCGGGCTGCACCCCGCCGCCGGCGGCGACGGCACCGAGGCGTGCTCGGCGGACATGCTCTGCGAGGCCGTCGCGGCCTGCGCCGGGGTGACGCTGCGCAGCGTCGCCACCGCCATGGGCGTGCAGCTGCGCGGTGCCAGCGTCACCGCCGAGGCCACCTGGGACGCCCGCGGCACCCTCGGCGTGGACCGCTCCGTCCCCGTCGGCATCACCGACGTCACCGTCACCTTCGACTTCACCTCCGACGCCGACGAGGCGACCGAGGCGAAGATGGTGTCCCTGGCGGAGCGCTACTGCGTCATCGCCCAGACGCTGCGCACCCCGCCGACCCTCACCGTCCGGCGCGCCTGAGCGGCGGGCCCCGCGCCGGGGCCCGCCGCCCGCGTCCTCAGCTGCCGGAGGAGGCGCTGAAGGCGAAGGTCGTGCTCGTCGTGAACACCGCGCCCGGGCGCAGGACCGCTTCGCCGAGCCCGCCCCCGGTGAACGCCGGCCGGTTCACCGCGTCCGGCAGCAGCTGCGTCTCCAGGCACAGCGCGTCGCCCTGGCGCACCGGCCGGCCCTCGACCGTGCGCCAGGCGCCGTCGAGGAAGTTGCCGGTGTACAGCTGCAGGCCGGGCGCGTCGGTGCGCACCCGCAGGCGCCGGCCGCTGCGCGGGCCGGTCAGCTCGGCGACGGTGCGCTCCCCGGTGCCGGCGTCGTCCAGCACGAGGCAGTGGTCGTAGCCGCCCGCGCGCAGCAGCTGCTCGTCGGCGTCGCGCAGCCGCTCGCCCAGCCGGGTGGGGGTGCGGAAGTCGAACGGCGTGCCGGTGACGTCGCGCAGCTCCCCGGTGGGGATGAGGTCCTCCCCGACGGGGACGTACCGGGAGGCGTGCAGCCGCAGGACGTGCTCCTCCACCGTCCCGGGCCCGTCGAGGGTGAAGTACGCGTGGTTGGTGAGGTTCACCGGCGTCGGGGCGGTGGTGGTGGCGCGGTGGTCCAGCCGCAGCCGCACCCCGCCGGCGTCCTCGGCCAGGGTGTACGTCACCTGCGCGGTCAGCTCCCCGGGGAAGCCCATGTCGCCGTCCGGGCTGCGCAGCGTCAGCCGCACCGCGGGGCCCTCGCCGCCGGTCACCTCCTCGGCGTCCCACACCCGCTGGTCGAAGCCCTCCGCGCCGCCGTGCAGCGCGTTCGGGCCGTCGTTGACCGGCACCCGGTGCTCGACCCCGTCGACGGTGAAGCGCCCGCCACCGAGGCGGTTGGCCACCCGGCCCACGACCGCGCCCGGGTAGCCCTCGGCCGCCTCGTAGGAGGGCACGTCCGGCAGGGCCACCACGACGTCGCCGAGGGCGCCGGCGGCGTCGGGCACCCGCACCCGGTGCAGCGCCGCGCCGCGGGTGAGGACCTCGGCGCTCGCCCCGGAGGGCAGGCGCAGCTCCCAGCGCTCCACGGGCTCCCCGCGGCGGGTGCGCCCGAAGGGCGCGCGGCTGACGGTTCCGGTGGGTGCGTCCATGGGGCGCATCGTGCCGCGTCTCACCCACCGCTGCCCCGCGGGGGTGCCTGTTTCAGTCCGCCGGAACGGTCCGCACCCGCGGTGGGCGAACCTCGCTCGCGTGCGGGCTCACGGGAAGACGACGCGGTACTTGACGCTGCCGACGATGCGGCCGAGCTGGTACCCGACCGTGCGGAGGAGGTGCAGTCGCTCGAAGGCCCCGCGGTAGCTGTGCAGAGCCAGCCACACGATGCTCTTGCAACGCCGGAGCGACTCGCGCACGTCGTACTCCATGCCGTGCGCGCGGAAGTCCCGGTAGAGCATGGGGGACTGCCGACCCCAGATGTACATCTGCTTGACCGACGTCTTGAGGTCCGGGCGCAGGCGGTAGTGGACCACCGCCTCGGGCACGTCGAGCAGCGTGTGACCCGCCAGTTGGAGACGCCAGTAGAACTCCGTCTCCGTCCCGCCGCGGACGTAGTCCTCGTTGAACCCGCCGACCTCTTCCCACGCCGATTTGCGGTACCCGGCATTTGCGCCGATGGGTCGTGGGAGGAACCCCAGCTGCTTCGTGATGCCGTCGTAACCACCCGGGGGCCCGTACCGTGCGGAGTACTCGGCGTTCAACTTCTCACGTTCGAGGCGACCGCCGACAGCGCTCGCGCGTTCCAATCCGCTGGCGAGGAGCTCGAGCCAGTCCTCGGTCACCTCGTCGTCGGAGTCGCACAGCAGCACGAACTCCGCGCGGGCGGCGTCCGTGCCCACGTTGCGGGCGACGTTCGAACCGGTCCGTGCGCTTGCGTCGACCCAGCGCAACCACGGGTGCTCGACCGCGTACGACTCGACGAGCTCGCGGGTCCCGTCCGTGCTGCCGTTGTCCGCGACGATCACCTCGTACCTGCGCTGGGTGCGCTGACGCGCGAGGGCGTCCAGTTGCACCCCCAGCGTGCGGCTCCCGTTGCGGGTGGGGATGACGACCGAGACGTCAGGGACGGCGTCGGCGTCGGAGGTGCCGCGGGAGGTCGGCGACGCGGTTCCGGAGGTGGTCACGACCGTAGCTTGGAGAGGCGTTTCACTCACTGTCAACCGAGGCGAACGGGCCGTCGCGAAGCGTCTGGTCAGCGCCTCGGGAGTGAGTCGTGCACCGGCAGGTCACGGGCGCTTGCGCACCGATCGCACGAGAGTGGTGATCTCCCTGCGGGCCGACGACCAGGACGCCACCAGCCCGACAGCAACGAGCACGCCGATCCCTCCCCGCACGAGGAGCTGCACGAGGGCGGTCTGCTCCGGCACCAGGAACCACGACAGCCCGGCAGCCAGACCTGCCGCCGCCGCCACCACGGCCGGGCGCACGGCGACCCGCAGGACGTCTGGCAGCGATACGGGGGTCCCGCGCCCGGCGCGGGCGATGCCGAGCGGGGTCAGGACCAGCTGGGCAGCCGCGTACGCGACGGCGACCCCCGTGATGCCCCACGGCAGGCCGACCACGAAGGACAGGATGAGCACGGGCCTGCTGATGAGCGCCCAGCGCGCCATCGCCCACGACCGTCCTGACGTCGCGTACAGCCACCCGTTGGTGAAGCCGACCACCTGCAGCAGACCCGCGACGGACAACCAGCGGAAGACGTCGGCCGACGGCAGCCAGGGTCGCCCCAGCAGCACCTCGACGACCTGCTCGGCGAGCACCGCCAGGAGCACCACGACCGGCGCCACGAGGAAGCACAGGCCGCTGAGCGCGGAGAGGTAGTACCGGCGGTACCGGTCCGGTTCCTTCCACAACCCGGCCATGGTCGGGCGGACGACGTTCGCGACCGGGCCGTGGATCTGCTGCAACGGCGCCATCAGCAGGCCGTAGCCACGGGTGTACAGGCCCAGGGCGTCAGCTCCGAGGAAGCGCCCGATGAGGAGGTTGTCGGCGTTGCGGGAGGCGTAGTCGAGCACGCGGAACGTCGAGATGCCACCGCCGAAGGAGACGAAGGACCGCACTCCCGACCGACGCCTCGGTCGGCCCGGCCGCCAGTCGACGGCCGACCACAGCACCACCACGTTGAGCACGACGCCCGCGAGCTGACCGTAGACGAGGGACCAGTACCCGGCCCCCAGGAAGGCGGCCGCGACGGACACGGCGATCTCCGTGATGCCGCTCGTGAAGCTGCGCAGGGCGAGGGTCCGGAAGGCCAGTCGGCGCAGCAGGATCGCCTGGTGCTGGACCGTCAGGGCGCCGAGCAGGAACGTCACCGACAGGGCCAACGTGATGCCCACGAGCTCACTGCGGCCGTAGAACATCGCGAGCAGCGGCGCGCTCGCGGCGACGAGCCCGGTGAGGAGGACCCCCAGGGCGAGGTTGAGCCAGAACAAGGTGCTCGCCTGCGCGTGGCTGACGTGCTCCCGCTGGACGACGGCCTCGGACAGGCCGAGGCTGCCCACCGTGGCGACGAAGCCGGTGATCACCCAGGCCATCGCCATGAGGCCGTAGTCGTCGGGGGTCAGCAACCGGGCCAGGACGACGATGCTGACCATGCGCACGCCCTGCAAGCCCCACTGGCCGGCGAGCGTCCAGGCCACCCCGCGCGCGCTCTGCGCCCCGACGTTGGACATGTCCCCGCGCTGCAGCGCGAGGTCGTTCCGTTCTGCTCGGGGAAGCTTCTGGACACCACTGGACACGCTCGCGTCGACCTCCACGCCCCGTCGATCACACCCACCTCGCGACGGGCTCAGGGGCGGGATCAGCCATCCTCGCTACCGACCGTGGGCACCCTAACAGCGGATGGTCAGCAGAGCTGTGGGCTCAGGGGTCCAGGCGCCAGTCGACCCCGTCGCCGCCGGCCTCGCGCAGCAGGGCGTCCACCCGGCTGAAGGGCCGCGAGCCGAAGAAGCCGCGCGAGGCGGACAGCGGGCTGGGGTGCACGCCCGCCACGACGGGCACGTCCCCCAGCAGCGGCTGCACCGACTGCGCGTCGCGGCCCCACAGCAGCGCCACCAGCGGCCCGCCGCGCTCGGCCAGCGCGCGCACCGCCGCGTCGGTCACGGCCTGCCAGCCCAGGCGCCGGTGCGAGCCCGCGTCGCCGGCGCGCACGGTCAGCGCCCGGTTGAGCAGCAGCACGCCCGAGCGCGTCCAGGCCGTCAGGTCGCCGTGCTCGGGCGGCTGCACGCCGGTGTCCTCGCGCAGCTCCCGGTAGACGTTGACCAGGCTGCGCGGCAGCGGCCGCACGTGCGGCTCGACGGCGAACGCCAGCCCGATCGGGTGACCGGGCGTGGGGTAGGGGTCCTGCCCGACCAGCAGCACCCGCACGTCCGCGAACGGCTGGCGGAAGGCGCGCAGCACGTGCTCGGGGCGCGGCAGCCAGGGGCCGGGCTCGGCGGCCAGGCGCTGCGACAGCTCCGACAGGTGCGGGCGCACCGGCGCCAGGGCGCGTGCCCAGCCCTCCTCGAGGTCGTCGACGCCCAGGCCCGCCGGGTCGGGCAGGGGCTCGGTCCGCGGGTGTTCCTGGGGCACGCCGGGACGCTAGCGCGCACCGCCGCGCCCCGCGGCCCCGGCGCCCCGCGCGGCGACCGGCGGGTGTCGCAGGGGCCTCCTAGAGTGGGCGGCATCGTGAGAGAGGGGCGGGTCGTGGACGGGTCGCAGGTGCAGGTCGGCGCGACGGCGCACGAGGAGGGCGCCGGGCAGCCCGGGGCCGGCAGCGGGCTCAGCCGCCGCGACGCCGAGCTCCTGGCCTTCGAGCGCCAGTGGTGGAAGTACGCCGGGGCCAAGGAGCAGGCGGTGCGCGAGCTGTTCGACCTGACGCCCACGCGCTACTACCAGGTGCTCAACGCCCTCATCGACACCCCCGAGGCGCTGGAGCACGACCCCATGCTCGTCAAGCGGCTGCGCCGGATGCGTTCCAGCCGCCAGCGCGCCCGCTCGGCGCGCCGCCTGGGCGTGCAGCCCTGAGCCGCCGGGAGCAGCAGCGCCCGCGCCAGCTGGCGGCCCGCCGGGGCGCGCACCGCACCCGCCGCGGGCCGGCGGGGGTGCTGCTGGTGGTGCTGGCCTGGTCGGTGCTCGCGCTGCTCGTGGTGGCCGGGGCGGTGCTGGCGGTGCGCCGGCTGGCCGACGGGCTGCTCGGCGGCGTGGCCGGGCTGCTCTGAGCCGTCCCGCCGGTCCCGCGGATCCGCCTGGGTGAACCCTGCCCCAACGGCCCCTCGCCGCACTAACCTGGGCAGCGGTCGATCAGTTCGATGAGCACGTCCTCCCCGGGGCCGGCACGTCGGGCGTCGCCCACGGCCTCACCGCCGCGGGCAGCGTGAGACCCGCCCCCGGGCGTCGCCGGGGACGTCCCGCTCGCTGCACCACCCAGGAGAACGCAATGGCTCAGGGCACCGTGAAGTGGTTCAACGCCGAGAAGGGGTACGGCTTCATCACCGTGGACGACGGTGGCGCCGACGTCTTCGTGCACTACTCGTCGATCGCCGCCGACGGCTACCGCTCCCTCGAGGAGGGGCAGCGCGTCGAGTTCGAGGTCGGGCAGGGCCAGAAGGGCCCGCAGGCCGAGAACGTCCGCGGCCTCTGAGCCGCCCGCCGTCGGCGGCCGCGCTCAGTCCGCGGTCGCCGGCACGGCGGAGATCTCGAACTCCAGCACGACGGTCTCGGAGACCAGCACGCCACCGGTCTCCAGGGGGGCGTTCCACTCCACGCCCCAGTCGCGACGGTTGATCTTCGTGGAGCCCTCGAAGCCCAGGCGCGTGGTGCCGAAGGGGTCCCTGGCCGCGCCGGTGTGCTCGAAGTCCACCGAGACGGGCAGCGTCGTCGCCTTGATCGTCAGGTCCCCGGTGACGCGGTAGTCCGTGCCGCCCAGGGGGTGGACGTGCGTGGAGCGGAAGACGATGCGCGGGTGCGCCGGGGCGTCGAAGAAGTCGTTGGTGCGCAGGTGCTCGTCGCGGTGCGCTTCCCGGGTGTCGATGCTCGCCACCTCGATGGCGACCTGCACGCTCGAGGCCGCCGGCCGGGCGAAGTCCAGGTGGGCGCGGCCCTCGAAGCGGGCGAACTGCCCCCGCACCTTGGTCACCATGGCGTGCCGGGTGACGAAGCCGATGCGGCTGTGGGTGGGGTCCAGCAGGTACTCGCCCGACAGGTCGTCGGTGCGGCGCGTCTTCAGCGCCTGGATCCGCAGCGGCAGCTCGGACACGTCTCTCCTCAGGTCGTCCCCGGGTGGTGGGGCGGTCGTCACCAGGGTCGCAGCGGTTCGCCGAGGCCACCAGACGCCGGACGGGTGAGCCCTCAATCACCGGGCGTGCCCGCCGACGCGTCGGCGGGGCGGAGCGCAGGGGGTTTGCACTCGGAGGGGGAGAGTGCCAACATTGGCGTTGGCACTCTCGAGTCGAGAGTGACAGCACCAGCAGCACCTCGACCCGGGAGCGAAAGCTCCGGGCCGGACCGGTGAGGCCGGTCGCGCGGGGGACGTGACCCCGTCGCCGCCGGTCGTCCGTCGCGGGCACCGCTCCGGCCGCCCACCGCCCGTCTTCTGGGAGGAACACCAGGCATGAGCAAGATCATCGCCTTCGACGAAGAGGCCCGTCGCGGTCTCGAGCGCGGGATGAACCAGCTCGCCGACGCTGTCAAGGTGACGCTCGGCCCCAAGGGCCGCAACGTCGTCCTGGAGAAGAAGTGGGGCGCCCCCACGATCACCAACGACGGTGTGAGCATCGCCAAGGAGATCGAGCTCGAGGACCCCTACGAGAAGATCGGGGCCGAGCTCGTCAAGGAGGTCGCGAAGAAGACGGACGACGTCGCCGGTGACGGCACGACGACCGCGACCGTCCTGGCCCAGGCGCTCGTCCGCGAGGGCCTGCGCAACGTGGCCGCGGGTGCGAACCCGATGGGCCTCAAGCGCGGCATCGAGAAGGCCGTCGAGGCCGTGACCGAGCAGCTCGTGGCCGCCGCCAAGGAGGTCACCACCAAGGAGCAGATCGCCGCGACCGCCGGCATCTCCGCCGGTGACGCCTCCATCGGCGAGCTCATCGCCGAGGCCCTCGACAAGGTGGGCAAGGAAGGCGTCATCACCGTCGAGGAGAGCAACACCTTCGGCCTGGAGCTCGAGCTCACCGAGGGCATGCGCTTCGACAAGGGCTACATCTCCCCCTACTTCGTCACCGACGCCGAGCGTCAGGAGACGGAGCTCGAGGACCCGTACATCCTCATCCTGAACTCCAAGATCTCCACGGTGAAGGACCTGCTCCCGCTGCTGGAGAAGGTCATGCAGTCCGGCAAGCCGCTGGTGATCGTGGCCGAGGACGTCGAGGGCGAGGCCCTGGCGACCCTGGTCGTCAACAAGATCCGCGGCACCTTCAAGTCCGTGGCCGTCAAGGCCCCGGGCTTCGGCGACCGCCGCAAGGCCATGCTCGGCGACATCGCCATCCTCACCGGTGGCCAGGTCATCTCCGAGGAGGTCGGCCTCAAGCTCGACACCGCGGACCTCGACCTGCTGGGCCGCGCCCGCAAGGTCGTCGTCACCAAGGACGAGACCACGATCGTCGAGGGTGCCGGCGACGCCGACGCCATCGCCGGCCGCGTGGCCCAGATCCGCGCCGAGATCGAGCGCAGCGACTCCGACTACGACCGCGAGAAGCTCCAGGAGCGCCTCGCCAAGCTGGCCGGCGGCGTGGCCGTCATCAAGGCCGGCGCGGCGACCGAGGTCGAGCTCAAGGAGCGCAAGCACCGCATCGAGGACGCCGTGCGCAACGCGAAGGCGGCCGTCGAGGAGGGCATCGTCGCCGGTGGTGGCGTGGCCCTCATCCAGGCCGGCGTGCTGGCCTTCGACAAGCTCGAGCTCGTCGGGGACGAGGCGACCGGCGCGAACATCGTCAAGGTCGCCATCCAGGCCCCGCTGAAGCAGATCGCCGTCAACGCCGGCCTCGAGGGCGGCGTCGTGGCGGAGAAGGTCAGCAACCTGCCCACCGGTCACGGCCTCAACGCCGCCACCGGCGAGTACGTGGACCTGCTCGAGGCCGGCATCAACGACCCGGTCAAGGTGACGCGCTCGGCGCTGCAGAACGCCGCGTCCATCGCGGGCCTGTTCCTGACCACCGAGGCCGTCATCGCCGACAAGCCGGAGAAGGCGGCCCCGGCCGCTGCCGGCGGCGACGGCGGCATGGGCGGCATGGACTTCTGAGTCCCGCCGCACCACCAGCACCACCCGCGAGGGCGGTCCTCCACCAGGGGGGCCGCCCTCGCGGCGTTCCCGCCCGCACCGCCGGGCCGTGGGTTAGCGTGCGCGCGTGCACAGCCCGACGACGACGTCGCCCGCCGACACCGCGGCACCCGGCCTGAACTGGGCCCGCAACCACCGCTACGCCGCCGCCCGCCTGCACCGGCCCCGCAGCGTCGAGGAGCTGCAGGAGCTCGTCGCGCGTACCGGGCGGCTGCGCGCCCTGGGCACCCGGCACTGCTTCAACGACGTCGCCGACTCCCCGGGCGACCTGGTCACCCTGGAGGCGCTGCCGACCCGGGTGGACGTGGACGCCGCCGCGGGCCGCGTGCGCGTCAGCGCGGGCACCAGCTACGGCGTGCTCGCGCAGCGCCTGCACGACGCCGGGTGGGCCCTGCGCACCATGGCCTCGCTGCCGCACATCAGCGTCGGCGGTGCCGTCGCCACCGCCACGCACGGCTCCGGCGACCGCACGCAGAACCTCGCCGCCGACGTGCGGGCGCTGGAGCTCGTCGGCGCCGACGGCGCGCTGCGCCGCACCGAGCGCGGCGAGGCGGGGTTCGCCGGCAGCGTCGTGGCCCTCGGCGCCCTCGGCGTCGTCACCGCCCTGGAGCTGGACGTCGTGCCCACCTACGAGGTGCGCCAGGACGTCTACTCCGGGCTGTCGTTCGACGCGTTCACGCACAACCTCGACGCCGTCACCTCCGCCGCGCACAGCGTCAGCGTCTACACCACCTGGGTCGGCGAGGACACCGCGCAGGTGTGGCTGAAGACGCGCCTGGCCGACTCCGCGGACGCCCCGGCGGAACTGTTCGGCGCGCGCCGGGCGAGCGAGCCGCTGCACCCGCTGCCGGAGGTGGACGTGCTCAACGCCACCGAGCAGCTCGGCGTGCCCGGGCCCTGGCACGAGCGGCTGCCGCACTTCCGGTTCAGCTTCCAGCCCAGCAACGGCGAGGAGCTGCAGGCGGAGTACCTCGTGGAACGCGCCCACGCCGTCACCGCGATCGCCGAGCTGCGCCGCCTGGGCCCGTCGATCGCCCCGCTGCTGCACATGTGCGAGGTGCGCACCGTCGCCGCCGACGACCTGTGGCTGTCCTCGTCGTACGAGCGCGACGCGGTGGCGTTCCACTTCACCTTCAGGCAGCGCCAGCCGGAGGTCCTGACGGCCCTGGCGCGCGTCGAGGACGCCCTGCTGCCGCTGGGTGCCCGCCCGCACTGGGGCAAGCTGTTCACCGCGGGCGCGGCGACCCTGGCGGGGCTGTACCCGCGCTTCGCCGACGCCCGCGCGCTGGTGGCCCGCCACGACCCGGACGGGAAGTTCGCCAACGCGTTCACCGACCGGATCGGCCTGACCGGCTGACCCCTCAGCCCAGCGGCACGGGCGGGCGGGCCGGGTCGGCGACGGCGATCTCCGCGGCGGCGAACCGGTCCTCCAGCGCGTCCAGGCCGTGGCCGTCCAGGAACTCCCGCTCCACCTCGTGGATCGGCACCGCCTGCAGCCAGCGCACCTGCACCGCGTCGTCGAGCCGGTAGCGCGCCAGTCGCGGGAACAGCCCGGGCGCGGTCAGCAGCAGGTGCTGCGCGCCCACGCCGAGCAGTTCCCCCACCACACCGGGGAACACGGTGCCCGCCCGCAGCGGCCACGCCTCGGCCACCGCCGTGAACGCGCTCGCCACCAGCAGGGCCGCGGCGTCGTCGGCGCCCACCCCGGCCAGCACCGTCACCAGCTCCACCCGCTCGTCGTGCCGGTCGGCCCCGGAACCCACCAGGTTCACCCAGCGGTGCAGCGACAGCGTGGACACCGACACGTGCCCCGGGCGCGGCGCCTCGCGCAGGGTCAGCACGTCCAGCCACCGCCGCCCGGAGCTGTCGGAGAACTCCGCGAACTCCGGCGTCGCGTCGCGCCCGAGCTGCCCCGCCGCGAAGCGCGCCATGCGCACCTCGGCGTCGGTCGGGGGAGCGGGTTCGGTGCTCACGACGCCACCCGCCCCACCGGCAGGGCGGCCTCGTGCGCCAGGCCCGTGGCGGGGTCGGCCAGCGCGGCCAGCGGCGCGTGCAGCGCCGCGTCGATCCACTCCTCGCCGCCGCCCAGCGCGTCCAGCACGAAGCGGGGGTGGGCCGTCAGCCGTTCCGCGAGACGGAACCCGGCGCCGCGCGTGGTGGCCGCCAGGTCGTCCAGCTGCGGCCACGGGCGCTCGGGGTTCACGTGGTCCGGCGTCAGGGGGGAGACCCCGCCCCAGTCGTCCACCCCCGCGGCGAGCAGCTCCTCGCGCTGACCGGGGTCGGACAGGTTCGGCGGCGCCTGCAGCGACACCGACGGCCCCAGCAGCAGCCGCGCCACGGCGATCGCCGCCAGGTACTCCTCGTGGCCGAGGTCGTCGGCGCCGCGCATCGCCGTGTCGTCCTTGGCGCGGAAGTTCTGCACGATGACCTCCTGCACGCCGCCGTGCTCGGCGGCGACGTCGCGGATCGCCAGCAGCGAGTCCACCCGCTCGGCCGGCGTCTCACCGATCCCCACCAGGATCCCCGTGGTGAACGGCACCCGGGCGCGCCCGGCGTCGTGCAGCACGCGCAGCCGCAGCGCGGGGTCCTTGTCGGGGGAGCCGAAGTGGACCTCGCCGGGTTCGCTCCACAGCCGCGTCGCGGTGGTCTCCAGCATCATGCCCATCGACGGGGCCACCGCCCGCGAGGAGCGCAGCGCCTCGAACGTCATGACCCCGGGGTTCAGGTGCGGCAGCAGCCCCGTCTCGTCCAGCACCCGGCGCGCCAGGTGCTGCACGTACTCCAGGGTGGTGGCGAACCCCCGCTCGTCCAGCCACCGGCGGGCGGCCCCCCAGCGGTCCTCCGGGGCGTCGCCCAGGGTGAACAGCGCCTCCTTGCACCCCGCGGCGGCACCGGAGCGGGCGATCGCCAGCACCTGCTCCTCCTCCAGGTACGCGGTCGGCACCCGGCCCGGCACGGTCGCGAAGGTGCAGTAGTGGCAGCGGTCGCGGCACAGCCGCGTCACCGGCACGAACACCTTCCGCGAGTACGTCACCACCCCGGCCCGCCCGGCGCGGGCCATCGCCTCGTCGCGCACGGGCCCGGCGAGCTCGCACAGCGCGGCCAGGTCCGCGCCGCGCGCGTGCAGCAGCACCTCCGCGTCCACGGCACCCGGCTCCCCGGCGCGGGCCGCTGCCAGGGCGGAGCGGAACCGCCGCGGCTCGGGGGCGGGCTGCGGTGCGGGCGCGCGGCGGTGCGGGGCGGGCAGCGGCGTGCTGGTCACGGGGTCCTCCGGGGGTCGAGGGGCCGGGGCGGGCGGTCAGGAGGCGCAGGGGGTCAGGGGGAGCGCGGCGCCCCGCAGCGCCGCCGCAGTGCGCGGTCCCACGCCCAGGGCGGTGGCCTCGCGCAGCGCCTCCAGGGTGTCCACGTCGCGGCGCAGGCTCACCAGCGCCGCGGGCAGCGGGTGCGCGCCGGCGGCGCGGTGCGCGGCGGCCGAACCGGGGCCGAAGCGGTGCGGCGGGGGACCGTCGCGGCGGGCCACCAGGACGCTGCCGTCGCCGTCGGCGTCGGTCACCAGCACGGTGCCGGGGTGCGCCGCGGCGGCGTCCAGGGCGGCGCCGAGGTCGTGCGGGCGCAGGGCGGGCAGGTCGGCGACGAGCACGGCCGTCGGGCCCGGGGGCAGGGCCGCCAGCCCGGCGTCCACGGCGCGGGCCAGGCCCGGGCCGCCGGCGGGCAGGGCCTGCGCCCCCACCCCGGTGGCGGCGGCGCGCACCCGCGGGTCGTCGCTGACGCACACCACCCGGCCCACCGCGGCGCAGCGCAGCGCCGCGTCCAGGCAGTCCAGCGCCATCGCCGTGGCCAGGGCCAGGCGCGGGCCGGGCGGCAGCGCCAGCCGCGTCTTGGCGCCACCGCCGCCCTTGACGGGCACGACGACCCGCCAGGTCCCGGAGTCCACCACGCGGGGAGTCTCCCCCACGGCGCACCGCGGCGCGCCCGGGCCCCCGCCCCTACGCTGGCCCCGTGGCGACCGCACCCGACACCTCCCGCCTCGACGCGCCCGCCCGCCGGGTGGCCCGGGCGGTGGTCACCGCCGACGCCCTCGACGTGGCCGAGCACGCCGGGCTGGTCGCGGCCGACGCCGCCGGTGCCGTGGTGACGTTCGCCGGGGTCGTGCGCGACCACGACGGCGGCCGCGGGGTGGGGGACCTGCGCTACGTGGGCCACCCCAGCGCCGGTGACGTGCTGGCCCGGGTCGTCGCGGAGGTGGCCGCCGGTGCCGACGTGGACGCCGTGGCCGTCAGCCACCGCCTGGGCGACCTCGCGGTCGGCGACGTCGCGCTGGCCGTGGCCGTCTCGGCCGCGCACCGCGCCGAGGCGTTCACCGCGTGCGCGCGCCTGGTCGACGAGGTCAAGGCGCAGCTGCCGGTGTGGAAGCACCAGCGCTTCACCGACGGCACCTCCGAGTGGGTCGACTGCCCCTGACGGCCCGCGGCGCCGGTGCGGGCGCGCCGGGTTAGCCTCGCCGCGTGCCCACCGCCGACCTGCGCGCCGCGCTGCGCACCGCCGCCGCCGATCCCGCCCGCCTGACCGACGCGCACGCCGTGGCCCTGCTCGGTGCCGGTGGCCCCGCGCTGGAGGAGCTGTGCGCGATCGCCGACGCCGTGCGCGCGCAGCGCGCCGGCCACGACGTCACCCACGTCGTCAACCGCAACCTGGACACCGAGCGGGTGGGCGCGGGCACGCCGCAGGCGCGGGCCCGGGTGCGCGAGCTGGCCGCCGAGGCGCAGCGCCTGGGCGCCACCGAGGTGTGCGTGCAGGGGCCGCTGCCCCCGGGGGCGCCCGCCGACGGCTACCTGGACCTGGTGCGCGACGTGGCCGCCGGTGCGCCGGGGATCCACCTGCACGCCTTCCGGCCCCCGGAGGTCGCCGACGCGGCCGAGCGGCGCGGCAGCAGCCCGCGCGCGTTCCTCGAGGCCGCCCGCGAGGCCGGTCTGGGCTCGGTGCCCGGCACCGCCGCGCGCATCCTCGACGACGGCGTGCGCGAGCGCCTGGCCGGCCGGCCGGACCTGCCGGTGGCCCGCTGGGTGGAGCTGGTCACCACCGCGCACGAGGTGGGCCTGACCTCCACGGCCACGATGGTCCACGGGCACGTGGAGAGCCCCGCGCAGCAGGTGGCGCACCTGCGGCTGCTGGCCTCGATCGCCGAGCGCACCGGCGGGTTCACCGAGTTCATCCCCATGCCGTTCGTGCCGCCGCCGGGCGCGGCGCTGCCGGCCGGTTGCCGGCCCGGACCGGACGCGCGGGAGGTGCGGGCCGTCACCGCGGTGGCGCGGCTGCTGCTGGCCGGGCTCATCGACCACGTGCAGGCGCCCTGGCCGAAGCTGGACGAGGCGCTGGTGCTGCAGCTGCTGGCCGGGGGTGCCGACGACCTGGGCGGGCTGCTGCTGGACGGCGAGCTGGACCCGGCCGCCGGGCAGGAGCAGGGGCTGACGATGACGCGCGCCGACGTCGAGCGCCTGGCCGCGTCCCTGGGGCGCGGGGTGCGCCGGCGCACCACCCGCTACGGCGACCCCGCCGGCCCGCCGGAGCCGGTGGCCGTCCCGGCGTGAGCGGTGGCGTGGGCGTGGCGGGAGCGCACGTCGAGGAGGTCGACGTCGCCGTCGTGGGTGCGGGCTTCGCCGGCATCGGTGCGGCGGTGCTGCTGGCGCGCCGGGGCCGGGAGTCCTTCGCGGTCCTGGAGCGCGCCGGCGACGTCGGCGGCACCTGGCGCGACAACACCTACCCCGGGGTGGCGTGCGACGTGCCCGCCCACCTGTACTCCTTCTCCTTCGCCCCCCGCCCGTCCTGGTCGCGGGTCTTCGCCCCCGGCGCGGAGATCCACGACTACCTGCGCGGCGTGGCCGGTGAGGTCGCCGACCGGGTGCGGCTGCGCACGCCGCTGCGCTCGGCGCGCTGGGACGCCGCCGCCCGGCGCTGGGAGGTGCTCACGGGCGCGGGGCGCCTGCGCGCGCGCGTGCTGGTCCTGGCCGCCGGCCGGCTCACCGAGCCGCGCCTGCCGCGGGTGGAGGGGCTGGGCTCCTTCGACGGCCCGGTGGTGCACTCGGCGCGCTGGCGGGAGGACGCCGGCTGGGACGGCGCGCGCGTCGGCGTGGTGGGCGCCGGGGCCAGCGCCGTGCAGATCGTGCCCGAGCTGGCCCGGCGCGCCGCGCACCTGACGGTGTTCGCGCGCAGCGCCCCCTGGGTGGTCCCGCGCGGTGACCGGCCCTACTCGCCGGCCGAGCGCGCCGCCTTCGCCGCCGACCCGCAGGCCGCGCGGCGCCTGCGCGAGGAGGTCTTCGCCCGCATGGAGACCGGGATCGCCGCCCGCCACCGGGACCCGGAGCAGCTGGCGCAGCTGCGGGCGCGCGCCCTGGAGCACCTGGCCGCCCAGGTGGGCGACCCAGCGCTGCGCGCCGCGCTGACGCCGGACTACGAGGTCGGCTGCAAGCGGGTGCTGCTCTCGGACGACTTCTACCCCGCGCTGCAGCGCCCGGGGGTGCGGTGGGTGCCCTCGGCGCTGCAGCGCCTGCGGGGCCGCACGGCGGTGGCGGCCGACGGCACCCGCACCGAGCTGGACGCCCTGGTGCTGGCGACGGGGTTCGCCACGACCGACCAGCCGTACGCGCAGCTCGTCACCGGCCGCACCGGGACCCTGGCGCAGGCGTGGGCGGGCGGGATGGTCTCGCACGCCTCCACGGTGGTGCACGGCTTCCCGAACATGTTCGTGCTGGACGGCCCGAACGCCGCGCTGGGGCACAACTCCGCCGTGCACGTCATCGAGAGCCAGCTGGGGTACCTGCTGGGCGCCCTGGACCACCTGGCCCGCACGGGGGAGCCGCTGGAGGTCACCGCCGAGGCGCAGCAGCGCTACACCCGCGCGCTGGACGAGCGGGCGGCGGGCACGGTGTGGCTGCGCGGCGGCTGCTCGAACTGGTACGTGGACCCGCGCAGCGGGCGGCTGACGCTGCTGTGGCCGGACACCGCCACGGCGTTCCGCGAGCGCAACGGCACCTTCGACCCGGCGCCGTTCGCGGCCTGAGCCCCCGCGTCAGGCCGGCGCGTCGGGCTCCACGGCCATCGGCCCCTCGGCGTGGTACGTCACCGGCAGGTGCGGGACCTCCCGGTGCAGCCGCCGGGCCAGCTCCCAGCCGCGGGTGCCCCAGGCCGCGCGGGCGGCGGGGTCGGCCCAGCCGGCCTCGGGGCCGTCGGGTCCGCCGAGCAGCCCGTTCCAGGCGTCCAGCTCGGCGGCGAGGTCGCCGCTCGCCCCGAGGGCGGTGACGTCGACCGCGCGGGCGCGGGAGGGGGTGCCGGGCCCGTCCCACACGCCCGTGCCGGTCCACGCGGCCCGCACGACCAGCTCGGCGGGAGCGGGGGGAGCCTCAGCGGGGACGTCGGGGCCGGCCGCCGGGCGCGCCGGCCCGGGCGGGGTCGCGGCCCACACCAGCCGGCCGTGCTCGACCGGGCGCGGGACGCCGGAGCCGGGGCGCCAGGCGTGCGCCGCCACGTCGAGGAGCTCGTCCACGCGCGCGGGGTCTGCGGCGAGCACGGCCAGCGCGGCGGGGTCCACGGTGCCGGTGGCGCCCAGGTGCTCGCCGACGGCGAGGGTGCCGCGCACCCCCAGGAGCCTGTCGGCGGCATCCTGCACGAACGTCAGGACCTCGTCAGCCAGGTGGCCGCCGGCGTAGGAGCTCTCGGCGAGCAGCCACGTCCGCAGGGCGCGACGGCGTTCGCCGGCAGTGGCGGCCTCGTCGGGCGCCACGTCGGTCAGCCGCCGGCGAAGGGCGGCAGGACGTCGACGACCGCGTCGGGAGGCAGCCGGTCGGAGCGGTCGGCGGCCACGCCGTCCAGCAGGAAGGAGCACGCGGCGAGCACGCGGGTCAGGTCCGCGCCGCGGGACGCACCCAGCACGGCGACGAGGTCGCCGACGGTGGCGCCGGCGGGCAGCTCGACGCTCTCCTCCTCCACGCCGGCGGCCGCGGCGGCGCCGGCGAAGTAGCGCACGCCGACGCGCTGCGCGGCGGTCGGGTGCCGGTCCTGGGCGGTGCTCGTCACGCTCAGCCTCCGATCGAGCTCATGGGCCGGGTGGGGTGCAGGAAGGCGGGGTCGTCGATGTCGTGGCCGGGCAGCTTGCCCCACATCGCCGCGCGCCAGGTCGCGGCGAGCTCGGCGTCGCTCGCGCCGGCGCGCATCGCGTCGCGCAGGTCGGTCTCGGTGGTGGAGAACAGGCAGGTGCGCACCTGGCCGTCGGCGGTGAGCCGGGTGCGGTCGCAGTCGCCGCAGAACGGGCGGGTCACCGAGGCGATGACGCCGACGTCCCCGGTGCGCCCGTCGCGGTCGGTGACGTCCCAGGTCTCGGCGGGGGCGGAGCCGCGGGCGGAGCCGGGGCGGGCGGTCAGCTCGAACTCCGCCCGCAGGGCGGTGAGGATCTCGTCGGCGGTCACCATGTCGCTGCGCTGCCAGGTGCCGTGCGGGTCCAGCGGCATCTGCTCGATGAACCGCAGCCGGTAGCCCTCCCGCAGCGCCCAGCGCAGCAGGGCGGGGGCCTCGTCGTCGTTCGTGCCGCGCAGCAGCACCGCGTTGACCTTGAGGGGGGCCAGGCCGGCGTCGGCGGCGGCCCGCGCACCGGCCAGCACGTCGGCGTGGCGCTCGCGCCGGGTGATGGCGGCGAAGCGGGCGGGGTCCAGGGTGTCCAGGGACACGTTCACCCTGTCCAGGCCGGCGGTGGCGAGCCCGGCGGCCCGGCGCGCCAGCCCGATGCCGTTGGTGGTCAGCGACGTGCGCACCCGCCCGCCCCCGGGCGTGCGCAGCGCGGCGGTGGCCGCCACGACGTCTTCCAGGCCGCGGCGCAGCAGGGGCTCACCGCCGGTGAAGCGGACCTCGCGCACGCCGAGCTCGCGCACGGCCAGGGTGACCAGCCGGACGACCTCGGCGTCCGCGAGCACCGCGGAGCGCTCCAGCCACGGCAGGCCCTCGGGAGGCATGCAGTAGTGGCAGCGCAGGTTGCAGCGGTCGGTCAGCGAGACGCGCAGGTCGCGCGCGGTGCGCCCGTGCCGGTCGAGCAGCGGACCGCTGCGGAAGCGCTCGTCCGTGGCGTCGGCGGTCCCCCGCCCCGCGGGGCGCAGGGAGGGCAGGCCCAGGTCGACGCTCGTCACGACCTCAGCCTATGCGGCGGTCTCCGGACGGACCCGTCCCCGCCCCTCCTTGGTGACCAATGGTCACGAGAGCATCACGATTCGTTGATCGACGCGATCCTGACTCGATCCTGACTGGATTTCGCCCGATGAACAGCGTAGGTTCAAGGTGAACGGAAGATGAACGGGAGGTGCCACATGAACGACATCCAGGCCAAGAAGGTGGGAGCCCCCCGCGGCCCGCAGGTCCAGTGGGTGACCGTGCGCGACGCGAAGGGGCGTGCGCACCTGGAGATGAGGTGGAACGTGTCGAGCGCGACGTCGCGCCCGGCACCGCTGCACCGCGCCGCCTGATGATCACCCAGGAGGGGCCGGCCCGCCACCCGAGTGGCGGCCGGCCCCTCCTGCTGTGCGCGGCGGCCGTGCCGGCGAGCGCTCAGCCCGCGAACATCCGTGCGTTGGCGCTCTCCACGTCGGCGTACTGACGGCCCGCCTGCGCCAGCGCCCGCTGGATCTCCTCCAGCGAGGTGCGCACCCGGTCCTGGGTACCGCGCCACTGCGCGCTCAGGGCCTGGAAACCCGAGGCCGCCTGCCCCTTCCAGCACGACTCCAGGTCCAGCAGGTGCCGCATCATCCCGTCCACCTCGCTCGCCAGGTTGGCCGCCGACGCGGAGACCGCCGCGCTCGCCTGCTCCACGCGCGCGCTGTCGACCTCGAACCTGCTCATGGGATCCTCCTGACGCGCGGGGCACCACCCGCGCCGCGTGGGGGAGAGCCGTCCCTCCCCGCCGGGAGGCCGACGCTAGGCGGCACGAGGACCCCGGTGCCCACGTCGTCCACAGCAGTGCCGCGCCGGACCCCCACCGGGTGCCGGTGCCTCCCGCGGCGCGGTGCCGGTGCCGGTGCCGGGAGCGGACCGCGGTGAGCGTCCTCGTCGACGCCCCGGACCACCCCGCGCACGGTCGCTGGTGGGCCCACCTCGCCAGCGACCGCTCCCTGGAGGAGCTGCACGCCTTCGCCGTCGACCTCGGCCTGTCGCGCCGCTCCTTCGAGGGCGACCACTACGACGTGCCCGCCGAGCTGGTCGCCGTCGCCGTCGCCCGCGGTGCCGAGCCCGTCACCACCCGCGAGCTGCTGCGCAGGCTGCGCGCCGCGGGGCTGCGCACCCCCAAGCGCCGCGGCGAGAAGGTGGTCAGCACCGGCACCGGCTCCTCCGCCGGTGTCCGCGTCGACGTCGTGCGGGCCGCGCGGGTCCCAGCCCCGCACGGCACCCACCACCTGCTCGTCGTCACCGGTGTCGTGACCGGGGTCGTCACCGCCCCCCGGGTCCTGCTGGACGGCGGCCGGCTGCCGCTCGCCGCCCCCCGCGGCACCGGACACGCCCCCGTCCGCACCGCCCTGGGCTTCCGCCGCACCTGGTGGTGCGAGGACGGGTGCACCCGGGTGCGGCACGACGGCCTCTGGCTGCCCGCGCCCGGCGAGGTGCCCGCACCCGGTGCGGAGGCGCGCGCCGCGGTCCCGCTGGACGACCCCGCCGTGACCACCGCCTGGTGGTGGCCGCTGGCGCACGAGCACCTGGATCGCTGACCCGGACGCGCGAGGGCCCGGCCGCGGGTGCGGCCGGGCCCTCGCGCGGGGACGCCGCCGGTCAGCTCTCCGGGCGGGCGGTGAGCGTCGCCGTCAGCGTCTCCTCCCGGCCGTCGCGCACGACGGTCAGCTCCACCTCGCTGCCGACCGCCTTCTCGCGGATCGCAGCGGTGAGCGCCTCGTACCCGGCCGTCTGCTCGCCGTCCACCGCCGTGATGACGTCCCCGGCCTGCACGCCCGCCTCCGCGGCGGGGGTGCCCTCGGTCACCGCGGCGATCTGGGCGCCGGTGCGCGTGACGTCGCCCGCCGTCACCGCGGGGTCGTCCTCGGTCAGGCTCACGCCCAGCCAGGCGTGCTCGGCGGTGCCGTCGGCCACCAGCTGGTCGGCGATCATCACCACCTCGTTCGAGGGGATCGCGAAGCCCAGGCCGATGCTGCCGCTCTGCGAGGACGCCGACGAGCTCAGCGACGCGATCGAGGAGTTCACGCCGATGACGCGGCCGCTGGAGTCCAGCAGCGCACCGCCGGAGTTGCCCGGGTTGATCGCCGCGTCGGTCTGGATGGCGTTGGTCGCCACCGTCTCCGCGGTCTGCTGCTGCTGGCCGTAGGGGGTGCCGAAGGGGCTCTGCTCCGTGGTGGTCTCGGCGGTCGTCAGCACCGGGCGGTCCACGGCCGAGACGATGCCGGTCGTGGCGCTGCCGGCCAGACCCAGCGGGTTGCCCAGCGCCATGACGGCCTGTCCCGGCACGACCTCGTCGGAGTCCGCGAACGTCGCCGGCTGCAGGTCGGCGGGCGGGTCCTGCAGCTGCAGCACGGCCAGGTCGGTGGCCGCGTCCGTGCCCACCACCGTGGCCCCGTACTGGCGCCCGTCGCTGAGCGTCACGACGATCTGGGCGTTCGTCCCGGCGCCGCTGACGACGTGGTTGTTCGTCACCACGTGGCCCGCCTCGTCGTAGACGATGCCCGAGCCCTCCCCGGAGGCGGTGGAGGACGTCACGCTCACCGCGACCACGCTGGGGGAGACGGAGTCCACCACGGCCTGCCAGTTCACGGTCGTCTCGCTGACGCCCTGGATCGTGCGGGTCGCGCCGGAGGCGGACGCGGTGCTCGTCGTGCCCGCGTCCTGGCCGAAGGCGCCGAGCAGGCCGGCGGTCAGGGCGCTGGCCGCGACCGCGCCGGCGATCGCCACGCCCGCCACCCCCGCCCAGCCGGGGCGCCGGCGCGGCCCGCGACCGCCGCCGCCACCCCCGCCGGAGCCGTCGCCGGAGCCGTCGCCGGGGGGCGTGGGGCCGCCGGGCGTGGCCCACGGGTCGTACTGCTGGGCGCCGTACGCGCCGCCGTACCCGCTCTGCTGGCCGTACCCGCCCTGCTGGCCGTACCCGCCCTGCTCGCCGTACCCGCCGTGCAGCGGTTGCGTCGGGTAGCCGGCCGGCTGCCCGTCCTGCCCGGTGCCGTGCCCGCGGGCGGCGGGCGCGCCGGTGAGCAGGCCGGTGGGCGTGGAGCCGCCGGACGACGCGTCGCTGCTGTCGGCGGTGCTGTGCTGGTCGTCGGAGCGGTCCATCTCGTCCACCTCGGTGTGCGGTGCTGGGGGGTTCCGTGCGGGGCGGGAGCCCCTCGTACCCCTCCATCTACGGCCCCGCCCCTGCAGGCGCTCCTGGAAACGGCTGGACGTCAGCTGTGAATCCGGGCCGGCCCGCTCTCGGCGTCCTCGGCGTCCTCGACGTCCTCGACGTCCTCCGTGCCGGCCGGCTGCGTCGGCGCGGCGCGGAAGCGCACCCGGAACGTCGCCCCGCCGCCGGGGGTGGGGGTCACGGCCACCGTGCCGCCGTGGCCGCCCACGATGCTCGCCACGATGGCCAGCCCCAGCCCCGAACCACCCCCCGTGCCGCGGCGGCGGGAGGCGTCCACGCGGTAGAACCGCTCGAACACCTTCTCGGCCTGCTCCGGCGCCAGGCCGGGCCCGTGGTCGCGGACCTCCAGCACCGACTCCGGCCCCGACGGGCCCGCCACCAGGCCCACGGCGACCTCCACGGGCGTGCCGGCGGGGGTGTGGTGCAAGGCGTTGGCCAGCAGGTTCGTGACGACCTGCCGCAGGCCCGCCTCGTCGGCCAGCACGACCGCCGAGGACGGCCCCGAACCCTCGAGGACCCCCACCAGCCGCACCGCGCGGTCCGGTGCCAGCGCCCCGGCGTCGTGCACCGCGTCGGAGGCCACCACGACCAGGTCCACCGGCTCGCGCTGCTGGGCGCGCCGCCGCTGCGCCTCGTCCAGGCGCGCCAGGGCCAGCAGGTCCTCCACCAGCCGGCCCAGGCGCGTCGACTCGCCCTCGATGCGGCCCATGACGTGCGCCACGTCCTGCGGTTCGCGCACGGCGCCCTGCCGGTACAGCTCGGCGAACCCGCGGATCGCGGCCAGCGGCGTGCGCAGCTCGTGGCTGGCGTCGGCCACGAACCGGCGCATCTGCTCCTCCGAGCGCTGCTGGGCGCGGAACGACCCCTCGATCTGCGCGAGCATCGCGTTCAGCGCCCCGGCCAGCCGCCCGATCTCCGTGCCCGGCGGTGCCCGCCGCACGCGCCGTGACAGGTCGCCGGCCGCGATGGCCGAGGCGGTGCGCTCGATGTCGCCCAGCGGCCGGAAGGAGCGGCGGATCGCCACCGCCGCCAGGCCCGTGCCCAGCAGGAGCAGCGACGTGCCCGCCAGCAGGGTGACCGTGCGGTAGCGCGCGAGCGTCTCCTCCACGCCGTCCAGCGGCAGCGCCACGGCCGCGTTGACGGGCACGGTGTCGAAGGTGACGAGCAGCACCCGCCACTGGCCGCCGCCGTCCCCGCCGTCGACGGTGAAGGCGGTGCCCGCCCGCTCGGCGACCACCTCGCTCGTCAGCTCCGGCAGTTGCGGGCTCGCCGTGCAGCCGCGCGAGCCGTCCGCGGGCGGGCACAGCTCGGTCAGGGCGCCGCCGTCCGCGTCGGTCAGGAGCACGTAGAAGGAGGAGAAGGGCACCGCGTCGCTGGGGTAGCCCTGGGCCAGGTGCGACAGGGACACCTCCACCGCGACGCGCCCCCGGTCGTCCAGCTCCTCGTCCACCTGCCGCAGCAGGTTCGAGCGCAGCAGCGTCAGCGACACCCCGCCGAAGACGGTCATCGCCACCAGCAGCAGCGCCACGGCGATCAGCAGCAGCCGCGTCTGCAGCGGCACCCGCTCCCCGGCCCCGCGCACCCGCCGGCGCCAGCGGCCCAGCGCGCCCGCCGCGCCGCCGCCCGCGCGCGCCCCGGCGCTCACGTCGCGTCCGAGGGGGCGCGCAGCACGTAGCCGACGCCGCGCCGGGTGTGGATCAGCGGCTGCAGGCCCTCGGTGTCCAGCTTGCGGCGCAGGTAGGAGACGTAGGACTCCACGATGCCCGCCTCGCCGTTGAAGTCGTAGTCCCACACGTGGTCCAGGATCTGCGCCTTGGACAGCACCCGGTTCGGGTTCAGCATCAGGTAGCGCAGCAGCTTGAACTCGGTGGGGGACAGCTCCACGGGCCGGCCGGCCCGGCGCACCTCGTGGGAGTCCTCGTCCATCTCCAGGTCGTGGAAGACCAGCCGGCCGGAGTCGGGAGCGCCGGGCCCGCCGGTGCGGCGCAGCACCGCGCGGATGCGTGCCACCACCTCCTCCAGGCTGAACGGCTTGGTCACGTAGTCGTCACCGCCGACCGTCAGGCCCGCCACCTTGTCCGCCGTGTCGTCGCGCGCGGTCAGGAACAGCACCGGGACCGCACGGCCCCGCTCGCGCAGCTTGCGCGTGACGGTGAAGCCGTCCAGGTCGGGCAGCATGACGTCCAGGACCACCAGGTCCGGGCGCACCTTCTCGGCCAGCTCCAGCGCCTGCGCGCCGTCGGCCGCGGACGTCACCTCGAACCCGGCGAACCGCAGGCTGGCGGCGAGCAGTTCGCGGATGCTGGGTTCGTCGTCGACGACCAGCAGCCGGGCCTCCGGTGGGGTGGTGCTCGTGCTCCTCACCCCACCGATCCTGCCCCCGCTGCCTGGGAAGCACCTGGGGACGCGCTGGGGCGGTGCGCGCCTGGCACACTCGCGGTGTGCTGCGCTCGGTCACCGCCACCCGGTACGTGCTGCCGCTGCGCGAGGGCGGCAGCATGCCGGGCCTGTGCGAGGCCGACGACCTGGGCACCTACGTCGTGAAGTTCTCCGGCGCCGGGCAGGGCCGGCGGGTCCTGGTCGCCGAGGTCCTCGCCGCGCGCCTGGCCGCGGCCCTGGACCTGGCGGTGCCCGAGCTGGTGGTGGCCGAGGTCGACCCGGTCATCGGCCGCGGCGAGCCGGACGAGGAGGTGCAGGACCTGCTGCTGCGCTCGCCGGGCGCGAACCTGGGGATGGACTTCCTGCCCGGGGCGCTGTCCTTCGACCCGGCCGTGGACCCCGTCGACCCCGAGTGGGCGGCGCGGGTGCTGTGGTTCGACGCCCTCGTGCTCAACGTGGACCGCTCCTGGCGCAACCCCAACGCCCTGTGGTGGGGCGGGCGGCCCTGGCTCATCGACCACGGTGCGGCGCTGTACTTCCACCACGACTGGGCGCGCGCCGCGGCCTCCGCCTCCCGCCCGCTGCGGCACGCCGAGGACCACCTGCTGCTGGGTGCCGCCGCGGACGTGGCCGAGGCCGACGCGTCGTGCGCGGCGCTCCTGACGGCGGACGTGCTGCGCGCCGCGGTGGACGACGTGCCGGACGTGTGGCTGCAGGACGAGCCGGGGTTCGCCTCCGCCGAGGAGGTGCGCGCCGCGTACCTGCGGTGGTTCACCGCGCGGCTGTCCCCACCACGGCCCTGGGTGGCCGAGCTGGCCGCCGTGCAGCGGGGGGCGCGCCGTGGCTGAGGGCCTGGACGTCTACGAGTACGCGGTGGTGCGCCTCGTGCCGCGCGTGGAGCGCGCGGAGTTCCTCAACGCCGGGGTGGTGCTGTGGTGCCGTGCGCGCGAGCACCTGGCCGCCCGCACCGCGCTGGACGCCGCCCGGCTGCGTGCGCTGGCCCCGGACGTGGACGCCGCGGCGGTCGCCCGGCACCTGGGCGCGCTGGAGCGGGTGTGCGCCGACGACCCCGCCGCCGGCGCCGCGGCGGCCGAGCCGCGTGGGGCCCGGTTCCGCTGGCTGACGGCCCCGCGCAGCACCGTGGTGCAGACCTCGCCGGTGCACTGCGGGCTGACCGCCGACCCGGCCGCGGAGCTGGACCGGCTGCTGCGCACCCTCGTCACCGGCCCCTGACCCGCCCCGGCCCTCACCCGCGGGGGGGGGGGGGGGGGGGGGGTGGGGGTGGGGTCGGGCGGGGGGGGGGGGGGGGGGGGGGGGGGGGGGGGGGTGGGGCCGGCGGGGCGGGGGCCGGGGC
>NZ_JBJLSE010000036.1:0-38575 GCF_050871845.1 Kineococcus arenarius subsp. arenarius | reverse complement strand
TGGTCCGGTGGTCATAGCGGTGGGGAAACGCCCGGTTACATTCCGAACCCGGAAGCTAAGCCCGCCAGCGCCGATGGTACTGCCTGGGAGACTGGGTGGGAGAGTAGGTCACTGCCGGCCACTCACTCTTTGTGGTGAGTCGTAGTGGATGTGGGGAGTGCGCCGTACGGTGCGCTCCCCACAGTCATTTCTGGACTCCTGTCCGAGTCCGCGTGAGATCCTGAAGTGCCCGTGGTCCAGACATCTGAACAGTGACGAGGAAGCCCGCGCGTGCGTGGGCAGGTGGGAGAGCGACATGGCTGATCCGGGGTACCGGGGGCGCGACGAGCGACGTTCTCCCTCCGCAGGGGGACGTCCGCGTCAGGGCACTCCTCCCACCGGTCGCGGTCAGCGGCCTTCCTCGTCCGACCGTTCAGCCGCGGGGAACCCTCGCCGGCCGCAAGGTCCCGCGTCCAGTGCTGGGCGCCCGGCCCGTTCCGGCTACGGACGCCCTGAGGGCGGCGATCGCGCTTTCCGGGACCGCGCCGACACACCCCGGTCCGACGCACCCCGACGTCCTTCTGCTGCGTCCGGTGACCGGCCGGGGCGCGGTGTGCGCGATGCCGCCGGGCGCGGTGGCGCCGGACAGCGCCCTGCGAGGACAGACGGCCCTCGTGAGGACCGCGAGCGTTCGGCGACCGGTCGAACCTGGCGCGATCGTGGTGACCGAGCCCCAGGCGTGTCGACGGATCGGGGAGACCGCTCAGGAGGCGGCCGCCGCGAGGGTGGGTTCCGCCGCGATGAGCGTGCACCCCGGGCCGGTGAGCGGTCGTCGCACCGTGGAGGAGCTTCGGGTCCGGACGAGCGCGCCCCGCGCCGTGACGCGCGTGCGACCGGGGACCGCGAGCGCTTCGACCAGCGCGGACCGCGCCGTGAGGAGCGGACCGGCGAGCAGCGCCGCGACGAGCGCGGACCGCGCCGCGAGGGCCGAGGACCCGTCCGCGCTGGCGGGCGCCCCGTGCGGCAGCGGGACGGTGACCGCCGTGAGGAGCTCTCGCGCTCCGCTCGGCCCCCGCGCCCGGCCGGGCCGCGGCTGCCGGACGACATCACCGGACGGGAGCTGGACCCCGACGTCCGCAGGGCGCTGCAGGGGTTGCCCGCTGAGAGCCTCGACGTGGTCGCCCGCCACCTCGTGGCGAGCGGCCGTCTCGTCGACACCGACCCCGAGCGCGCCTGGCAGCACGCGCTCGCCGCTCAGCGGCGCGGTGGGCGCATCGCAGCCGTCCGCGAGGCGGCGGCGATCGCGGCCTACAAGGCCGGGCACTTCCGCGAGGCTCTCGCGGAGTTCCGGACCGCTCGCCGCATGACGGGCGACGACAGCTACCTGCCGCTGATGGCCGACTGCGAGCGCGGGCTCGGTCGCCCCGAGAGGGCCCTCGAGCTCGCCGCTTCGCCGGAGGCGTCCCAGCTCGACCCCGCGGCGAAGGTGGAGATGCTCATCGTCTCCGCCGGTGCCCGGCACGACCTCGGTCAGCACGACGCCGCCGTGGTCTCCCTGCAGGTGCCGCAGCTGCGCACGAACAGCCGCGCTCCGTGGCGCGCTCGGCTCTGGTACGCCTACGCCGACGCGCTGATCAGCGTCGGTCGTGACGCCGACGCCCGTGAGTGGCTGGAGAAGGCCGCCGAGGCCGACACCGAGGGTGAGACGGACGCCGCGGAGCGGCTCTCCGAGCTGGACGGCGTCGTGTTCGAGGAGGAGTACCTCGACGACGACGAGGTCGCCGCGCTGCTCACCCGTGGGCAGGACGCGGGCGATCCCGAGGGCGACGACGAGGACGGTTCCGGGGACGAGGCGGCGAGCCCGCCCCTCGACGGGCGTGACGGGGAGGCCTGAGTGCGCGTCTACTGGCCGACGACCCTGAGCGCCCTCGCCGCGGCGGCACCCTCCGGGGTGCTGCGCGGTGCGCCCGTCACGGTGCACGCCGTCACGCCCGCGTTGCGGGAGTTCTACGCGGACGCCGACCCGCGCGAGCTGGAGGACGAGCTGGAGTACGTGGCCATGGGGGACGCTGCGGAGGAGTCGCTGCGGCTGCTGGCCACCGAGCCCGCCGGTTCGCCCGTGCGGCGCGTGGTCCTGGCCCTCGACGTGCCCGGGACCGCGCTGCCGCGACCGGACGCGAGCTGGTCCGCCCCCGAGCGCTCCCGGGTGGTGCTCGAGCACGACCTGCTGCTGCAGCACCTCGCGAGCGTGCACGTCGACGACGCCGAGGCCGAGCAGGACGTGCGAGCGGCGCTGGGTGCGCTGGCCGCCGCCGACGCCGGTGACGACGACGCGCGCTTCACCGTCGAATCGGTCCAGGGGCACGAGCTCCTCTGGTACGACGCGACGGAGCTACCGCTGCTGCTGGCCGCCGGGGCCTGAGGACCCCCCACCGGCGAGTCGCTCGCGCGCCAGCTGCACCTCGGAGCGGACCAGGTCCAGCAGGCCGGGGAGCGCGGCCTGCTCCACGCCGGCCCCGAACAGGGGCACCTGCACGGACAGGGTCCCGGTGAGCTCGTGGTCGCAGCCGGTCGCGGTGGCGCGCAGCTGCGCGCGGGCCTCGAGCCGCACCGGCGCGCCGCGCACGGTCAGCTCCAGCGTGCCGTCCCGGGACCCGTCGCCGGCGGCCGGGGCCCAGCGTTCCAGCTGCTCCACGACGGCCGTGGCGCCCAGGTAGCCGGCGGCCACCCGGGGCAGCCCGGCCGTGCTCACCGTGCGCGAGCTGCGCACGAGGGTGCCGCCGCCCTCGGCGCGCACCTCCTCCTCGTGCTCCACCGCGCCCGAGCGCAGCGCCCGTTCGGCCAGGAACCCGGGGTCGGTCAGCAGGGCGAAGACGGCGGCGGGCGGGCCGGGCAGCGGGGAGACCTCGGAGAACGGGGTGGGCACGTCGCGACTGTACGGTGGCGGCCCGGCCGGTGCGCGGGCGCGCGGACGGATAGGGTCGGTGGGGCGAAGCCACCGGCCCCCGGAGCAGTGATGCCCGTCTCGACCCCGCCCACCACGTCCGAGCTGCGACCGCTCGTCCGGTCGGCCGCCGCCGCGCGCGGCTCCGCCTGGGGCGAGGCGCCCGAAGCGCTGCGCTCGGCCACCGCCGCCGAGCGGGTGCTGCTGGACTACTACGCGCACACCGCGGTGGAGGACCTGCGCGACCGCGACCCGGCCGCGCTGGCCGTCGCCGTGGAGTCGCACCTGCGCCTCGGGCGCGACCGCCGCCCGGGCACGACCCTGGTGCGGGTCGTCGCCGGGGAGGACGCCGGTGCGGGGGCGGCCCGCTCCGTGGTGGAGGTCGTCACCGACGACACCCCGTTCCTGGTGGACAGCCTGACCTCCGCGCTGACCCGCACCGGTCGCGGCATCCACCTGCTGGTGCACCCGAGGCTGGCGGCCCGCCGGGACGGCGACGGCCTCCTGCTGGACCTGCACGACGTGGCGACCGCACCCCCCTCGGACCCGGCCGAGAGCTGGATCCGCATCGAGGTCGACCGCGACAGCGACGCCGCCGACCGCGAGCGCCTGCAGCGGGAGCTGGCGGCGGTCCTCGACGACGTGCGCGCCGCCGTGCGGGGCTGGCACGCCATGCGCGCCCGGGCCACCCAGATCGCCGACGAGCTGCAGCTGGACCCGCCGGCCGGCGTGGACGCCGAGGAGCTGCGGGTCGCCGAGCGGTTCCTGCGCTGGATGGCCGACGACCGCTTCACGTTCCTGGGGTACCGGGAGTACGACCTGCGCGAGGACGACGGCGAGGTCGTCCTGGCGGCCCGGCCGCAGACCGGTCTGGGCGTGCTCTCCGACCGGCCCGGTCGTCCCGCCGGGCGCGAGCGGCGCCTGTCCGGCCCGGTGCGCGAGAAGGCCGCCGAACCGCAGGTGCTGGTGGTGACCAAGGCCAACGCCCGGGCGACGGTGCACCGGCCCGCGTACCTGGACTACGTGGGGGTCAAGAAGTTCGACGCCTCCGGTCGCGTCACCGGTGAGCGGCGCTTCCTGGGGCTGTTCACCTCCAGCGCCTACACCGACCCGGTGCGCCAGGTGCCGGTGGTGGCGGAGAAGGTGTCGGAGGTGCTGGCGCGTTCCGGTTTCGGCTCCAGCGGCCACTCCGCCAAGGACCTGCTGAGCATCCTGGAGACGTTCCCGCGCGACGAGCTGCTGCAGGCGGACGTGGAGCACGTCCTGGCCACGTCGCTGGCGGTGCTGCGGTTGCAGGAGCGCCGCCGCACGCGGTTGTTCGTGCGCCGCGACGCGTACCGGCGGTTCATGTCCTGCCTGGTGTTCCTGCCGCGGGACCGCTACACGACGCGCGTGGGTGCCCGCGTCGAGGAGTTGCTGCGCGAGGCCTTCGACGGCGGCTCGGTGGAGCACACGCTGCGGGTGTCGGAGTCCGTGCTCGCCCGCCTGCACGTGGTGGTGCGCGCCCGCCCGGGCGAGGAGCTGCCCGACGTGGACGTGGCCGAGCTGGAGTCGCAGGTCGCCCGCGTCGCGCGCAGCTGGGACGACGACCTGCTGGACGCGTCGCGCAGGGAGCTGGGCGAGGACGCCGGCGGCGCCCTGTGGCGCCGCTGGGGCCAGGGGGTGCCGGGCAGCTACCGCGCCGCGGTGGCGCCGGAGCGGGCCGTGCACGACCTGCAGCGGGCCGAGGAGCTCCTGGCGCGCACCGGGGTGGACGGCCCGGCGCACGCGCAGGTCCTGGACCTGCGCGACGCCGAGGGGGAGGCGCGCACGTGGCGGCTGACCTCCTACCGCGGCGCACCGGTCACGCTCAGCGCCGTGCTGCCGTTCCTGGCGGACCTGGGGGTCGAGGTCACCGACGAGCGCCCGCACGTGCTGGTGCGCGAGGACGGCCGGCGCGTGTGGGTCGACGACGTGGGCCTGCGGTTGCCGGTGGACGTGCAGCACCTGGACGCCGACCCGGCGGCGGCGCGCGCGCGCTTCTGCGAGGCGTTCGCCGCGGCCTGGAGCGGTGCGGCCGACAGCGACCCGCTGGCCCGCCTGGTGCTCAACGCGCAGCTGTCGTGGCGGCAGGTGGCGGTGCTGCGCGCGCTGACGCGCTACCTGCGCCAGGTCGGGCTGGCGTACTCGGTGGAGTACGTCGCCGGCTGCCTGCTGGCGAACGTGGGCCTGACGCGGGCCCTGGTGCGGTTGTTCGAGGCGCGGTTCGCGCCCTCGCGCCCCGGTCAGGACGGCCAGCGGGCCGAGGTCGTCGACGCCCTGCTGGAGGAGACCAGCGGCGCCCTGGACGCCGTCGAGGGCCTGGACGCCGACCGCATCCTGCGGGCGCTGTTCTCGGTGGTGCGGGCGGTGCTGCGCACCAACGCGTACCAGCGCGGTGCGGACGGCGAACCGCACCCGTACCTGTCGTTCAAGCTCGACCCCTCGCAGGTCGAGGGGATGCCCGCACCGGTCCCGCACGCGGAAGTGTGGGTGTACTCCCCGCGGGTGGAGGGCGTGCACCTGCGCTTCGGCGAGGTCGCCCGCGGGGGACTGCGCTGGTCGGACCGGCGCGAGGACTTCCGCACCGAGGTGCTGGGGCTGGTGAAGGCGCAGGTCGTCAAGAACGCCGTCATCGTGCCCACCGGCGCCAAGGGCGGGTTCGTCGCCAAGAGGCTGCCGGACCCTGCCGTGGACCGCGACGCCTGGTGGGCCGAGGGCACCGCCTGCTACCGCACGTTCATCGCCGGCCTGCTGGACGTGACCGACGACCTGCGCACCGAGGACGGTGTGCGGCGGGTCGTGCCGCCGGTGGACGTGGTGCGCTACGACGGCGACGACCCGTACCTGGTGGTGGCCGCGGACAAGGGCACCGCCACGTTCTCCGACACCGCCAACGAGATCGCCCTGGCCCGGGGTTTCTGGCTGGGTGACGCGTTCGCCTCGGGCGGGTCGGTGGGTTACGACCACAAGGCGATGGGCATCACCGCGCGCGGGGCGTGGGAGAGCGTGCGCCGGCACTTCCGCGAACTGGGCCACGACGTGCAGGAGGAGCTCACCACCGTCGTCGGCGTGGGTGACATGAGCGGTGACGTGTTCGGCAACGGCATGCTGCTGAGCCGGCGGTTGCGGCTGGTGGCGGCGTTCGACCACCGGCACGTGTTCCTGGACCCCGACCCGGACCCGGAGGTGTCCTTCGCCGAGCGGCGCCGGTTGTTCGAGCTGCCGCGCTCCTCCTGGGCCGACTACGACGCCTCGCTCATCAGCGCCGGCGGCGGCGTGTTCAGCCGGACGGCGAAGTCGGTGCCGATCAGCGAGCAGGTGGCCCGCAGCCTCGGGCTGGAGGACGGCGTGGGCGCCCTGTCGCCGATCGAGCTGGTGCGCGCGATCCTCACCGCCCCGGTGGACCTGTTCTGGAACGGCGGCATCGGCACCTACGTCAAGGCCTCGGCCGAGTCGCACGCCGAGGTGGGGGACAAGGCCAACGACGCGGTGCGCGTGGACGGCGCGCAGTTGCGCGTGCGGGTCGTCGGCGAGGGCGGCAACCTCGGGCTGACCCAGCGCGGGCGCATCGAGGCGGCCACCGCCGGGCGCGACGGGCAGGGCGTGAAGCTCAACACCGATGCGATCGACAACTCCGCCGGCGTGGACTGCAGCGACCACGAGGTCAACATCAAGATCCTGCTGGACCAGCTGGTGGCGCGCGGGCGGCTGGACGCGGCGGACCGGAACGCCACCCTGCTGCGGATGACCGACGAGGTCGGGCGCCTGGTGCTGCGCGACAACTACGAGCAGAACGTCGCGCTCAGCGTGGAGGGCACGTTCGCGACGGGCCTGCTGCCGGCGCACCGGCGGATGCTGGAGGCGCTGCAGCGCTCCGGCGCCGTCGACCGCCGGCTGGAGGCGCTGCCGTCCTCGAGCGAGCTGGACCGGCGAGCGCGCGAGGGCCGGGGGCTGACGATGCCGGAGCTCTCGGTGCTCATCGCCCACGCGAAGATCTCCCTGGGGTCGGCGGTGCTGTCCTCCGGCCTGCCCGACGAGGCGTGGGTGGAGCAGACGCTGCGCGGGTACTTCCCCGCCGAACTGGTCGAGCGCTTCGGCGAGCACCTGCTCGAGCACCCGCTGCGCCGCGAGATCGCCACCACGGTCCTGGTGAACCGGGTCGTGGGGACCGGGGGGCTCACGTTCGCCTTCCGGGCCGCGGAGGAGACCGGCAGCGAGCCGGCGGACGTGGTGCGGGCGTTCGCCGTGGCGGTGCGCGTGTTCGGCCTGGGCGAGCGGGTGGCGGCCGTGGAGGCGCTGGACGGGCGCGTGGACGCGGCGGTGCAGGCCCGGTTGCGCCAGCGGGTGCAGCGCCTGCTGGACCGCAGCGTGCGCTGGCTGCTGCACTCGCGGCCCGAGGGGGTCGACGTCGCCGCCGAGGTCGAGCGATTCGCGGGTCCGGTGGCGGACCTGGCCGCGCGCGTGCCGGACCTGGCCCGCGCGCGGGACGCGGAGGCGCTGCGGGCGGACGCGGAGGAGTTCGCGCGAGCCGGGGTGCCGGCCGGGGAGGCGCTGCGGGTGGCGTCGCTGCTGCCGACGTTCGCGCTGCTGGACGTGGTGGAGGTGGCCGCCGCCGCCGGCCGTGAGCCCGCCGAGGTCGCCGACGTGTGGTTCGAGCTGTCCGGGCTGTACGACGTGGAGACGCTGCTGAGCAGCATCGCCGCGCTGAGCCGGGAGGACCGCTGGCAGTCGCTGGCACGGGCGGCGCTGCGCGACGACCTGTACGGGGTGCTGCGCGACCTGACGGCCTCCGTGCTCTCCCACGCGGGGGGCGCGGGGGGTGCCGAGGCCGCGGTGCGAGCGTGGGAGGAGGCGCACGGGCCCGCGGTGCGGCGCGCCCGCGGCACCCTGCAGGAGATCGCCGCCTCGGGGCGCGCGGACCTGGCGGCGCTGTCGGTGGCGCTGCGGGTCCTGCGCTCGGTGCTGCGGTCCGGGTGAGCGGGCACCGGGTGGACGGGCACCGGGTGGACGGGCGCCGGGGCGCCGGGCGGGGTGATCGAGGTGCGACGACGCGCCGTAGGCTTCGGGGGTGCCCACCATGGCTGACCTGCTGCAGTCCGAGACCGGCCTGGGCCCCGCCGAGGCCGAGTGGCTGCGGTTGCTCGTGGGCGACTGGCAGCTGATCTCGGACCTCTCGTTCGCCGACCTGGTGCTGTGGGTGCCGTCGGCGGACCGTCAGCACTTCGTGGCGGTCGCGCACTGCCGCCCCACGACCGGGCCCACGGTCCACTACGACGACGTGGTCGGCGCCGTGCTCGAGCGCGGCCGGCGCCCCCAGGTCGACACGACGTTCGACGAGGCGCGCAGCCTGCGCGGTCGCGACCCCGAGTGGGACGACGACGTCCCCGTGCGCGAGGAGACCATCCCGGTCGTGCGCGAGGGCGTCGTGCTGGGCGTGCTGGCCCGCCACACCAACCTGGCGACGTCGCGCACGCCCAGCCGCCTGGAGCTGAACTACGTCAAGTGCGCCGACGACCTCACGCGCATGATCGCCGTGGGGGACTTCCCGCAGACGTCGGCGCCCACCGGTCCGCGGCGCGGCGCCCCGCGCGTGGGGGACGGCATGCTGCGCCTGGACGCCGAGGGGGTGGTCACCTACGCCAGCCCCAACGCCCTGTCGGCCTTCCACCGCGCCGGGCTCATCGGGGAACTGGTCGGGGCCAACCTCGCGGAGGTGGCGTCCTCCCTGGCGGCCAGCCACCTGCCCGTCGACGAGTCGCTGCCGCTGGTGGTCACCGGCCGCGCCCCCTGGCGCACCGACCTGGAGACCGAGGCGGCGACCCTGGCCATGCGGGCCATCCCGCTGACCCGCCGCGAGGACGGGCCACCCGTGCGGGTCGCGGCCCTGCTGCTGGTGCGCGACGTGTCCGAGCTGCGCCGGCGCGAGCGCGAGCTCATGACGAAGGACGCGACGATCCGCGAGGTCCACCACCGCGTCAAGAACAACCTGCAGACGGTGGCGGCGCTGCTGCGGCTGCAGTCGCGGCGCATCACCTCCGAGGAGGGGCGCTCGGCGCTGCAGGAGGCCATGCGCCGGGTGGAGACGATCGCCACCGTGCACGAGACCCTCTCGCAGGGCATCGACGAGAACGTGGACTTCGACCAGGTCCTGGACCGCTGCCTGATGATGGCGGCGGAGGTGGCCGTGTCGAACTCCGAGCGGGTGCGCACGGTGCGCGAGGGCCGGTTCGGGGAGCTGCGCCAGGAGGACGCCACCGCGCTGGCGCTGGTGCTGACCGAGCTGGTCACCAACGCCGTCGAGCACGGCTTCGGCTCCGGCCGCGCCGGCACCGTGGCCGTGAAGGTGGAGCACCTCGGCGAGGACCGCCTGGAGGTCGTGGTCAGCGACGACGGGGTGGGGTTGCCGGAGGACTTCCAGGTGGGCCGCTCCGGCCTGGGCACCCAGATCGTGCGTTCCCTGGTGGCGGGGGAGCTGCGCGGGCGCATGGAGTTCGGGCCCGGTGAGTCCGGCGGCACCCAGGTGCGCCTGGACGTGCGGGTGCGCCGGGGCACCGCACCGCTGGGCAGCGTGCGCACCCGGTGAGGTGCGCGGGTGTGCGGCACCGGCACGCGAGGAGGGCCCCCGCCCGGTGGGTGGGGGCCCTCCTCGTGCGCTGCGCCGGGCAGCGGTCGTGCGTGTCAGCCGGCGCGGCGGGCGCGGGCAGCGCGGCGCTTGAGGGCGCGACGCTCGTCCTCGCTCATGCCGCCCCAGACGCCGGAGTCCTGACCGGTCTCCAGCGCCCACTTCAGGCAGCTGTCCACGACCTCGCAGCGGCGGCACACGGCCTTGGCCTCCTCGATCTGCAGGATGGCCGGGCCGGTGTTGCCGATGGGGAAGAACAGCTCGGGGTCTTCGTCGAGGCAGGCAGCACGGTGGCGCCAGTCCATGAGGGGTCCACTCCTTCTTCGCGTTGCGGTCTCAGTGCGCGCGACGTTCCGCTGTCACACGGGGTGTCACGCGGGATCCCTGAGCACCGGCAGCGCCGGCGGTGCCGGGACGCACGTGCCTCGTCCTGAACCAGGCCGGGGGGTGACGTGCGTCGGGGATCGCGTCGGCATCAAGGTTCACATCCCGCGGCGCGTCCCACAAGAGGGGGGCACCGACGGGTCGTGGAGAACCCGTGTCAGGTTCGTCACACGGACTTAACACGGACGACCCCTCCCGGCAATCCCAGGGAACTACGACGGGGACCGGACGTCCCGGCCCCGGACCCGCCCACCCCGGCAAGGGTGTGCGGCGCGGCCGCTCCGCGGCCGCCGGGGCGCGGGTCGGTCGTACGGTGCTCCTCGTGCCCGACCGTGCCCAGCCCCGTTCCTCCTCCCAGCCTGGGGGCGGACCCGCCCGTTCGCCACTGCTGAGCGTCCTGGCCGCCCTGGTGGCGCTGGAGGCCGTGCTGCTCCTGGCGGGCGTCGCCTACCTGGTGCACGGCCTGGTCGTGCAGGACGCCGCCGCGCCGGTCGCGGCCGTGGCCCTCGCGGCGACGACCGCGGTCTTCGCCGCGGCCGTGGCCCTGTGCGCGCGCGGCCTGCTGCAGCGGGCCACGTGGGTGCGCTCCCCGGTGCTGGTCTGGCAGGTCCTGCAGCTGGCGGCCGGCTGGCCCGCCCTCAACGGCGGGTCGCCCTGGCTCGGGGTGCTGCTGGTGGTGCCGGCGGTGCTGGTGCTCGTGGGGTTGTTCCTGCCGCCGGTGTCGGCGCAGCTGTCCCGCTGACCGCACCCACCCCGCCCCGACCGCCGCTCCAGCCGCCGGCGGGCTCACCCCTGCTGCGGGCCGAGCCCCTCGCGCAGCTGGGCCAGGGTCCGGGTCAGCAGCCGCGACACGTGCATCTGGGAGATGCCGACCTCGGCGGCGATCTGCGCCTGGGACATGCCGCGCACGAAGCGCAGCGCCAGGATGCGGCGCTCGCGCGGGGCCAGCGCCGCCAGCAGCGGCCGCAGCGCCTCGCGGTTCTCCACGTTCTCCAGGCGGTCGTCGAGGCTGCCCAGCGAGGCGACCGGGGAGGTGGGCGAGCCGGTGTCCAGCGGCAGCGTCGCGTAGGCGTTGGCCGACTCCAGCACCTCCACCACCTCGTCGGCGTCCTGCCCGGTGCGCACGGCGAGCTCCGCGACCGTCGGTGCCCGGCCCAGCTCGTGGGTCAGGGCCTCCCGCGCGTCCGCCAGCGCCCGGCCCGCCTCCTGCACGCGCCGCGGCACCCGCATGGCCCAGCCGCGGTCGCGGAAGTGCCGCTTGATCTCGCCGAGCATGGTCGGCACGGCGTACGCGCCGAAGGGCACGCCGCGGGCGGGGTCGAAGCGGTCCAGCGCCTTCAGCAGCCCGATCGTGGCGACCTGCACCAGGTCGTCGTGCGGTTCGCCGCGGCCGTGGAAGCGCGCTGCGAGGTGCTCGGCCAGCGGCAGGTGGCGGCGGGTCAGCTCGTCGCGCACCCGCGCCCGCTCGGGGTCGTCCGGGGGCAGCCGGGCCAGCAGCTCGTGCAGCGACAGCTCCTCGGGCTGCGGGGCCCGGCGGTGCTCCTCGGGCAGGTCCTCACCGAGGCCCTCCAGCTCCTCGACCGCGTCGTCCCCGCCGCCACCGGTGGGGGGCGTGCCGGAGCCGTCCCTGCGGGCAGCGGGCACCGCCGCCGGGGGCGCGTCGGCCGCGGGGTCGCCGCTCACACGACCCCCGCGAGCCCGCCCGGCCCGGTCCCCGCGCCCTTGCTGTGGCGCAGGACGATCCAGGCGCCCGAGGAGGAGGTGCCGGTGAACACCTCGCCGACCAGGGCCTCCAGCACGGCCCAGGCGAAGCTGGAGCGCTCGGGCAGCTCGCGGGCCGGGCCGCGCACCTCCACCTCCAGGCTCCCGTCCCCCAGCCGGAACGTGGCGACCAGCTGCTGGGCACCCGTCGCCGGGTCCAGCAGCAGGGTGCACGCCTCGTCCACCGCGATCCGCAGGTCCTCGATCTCGTCCAGGGTGAGGTCGAGGCGAGCGGCCAGGCCGGCGCTCGCGGTGCGCACCACCGTCAGGTACGCGGGGTCCGCGGGCACCCGCAGCTCGACGAGGTCGCTGATCTGCTCGCCGGCCTGCTCGATGGCCGTGGTGGTCGACACGTGGGCGTCCTCTCCGGGGGCCGGCCGGTGCGCTTCCGGCGGGGTGGTGTGCTGGGTGTGGCGGCGTTCGGCGGGTGCGGCGCGGCGGCCGCTCACGGTGCAGCTTCGCACGCTCGGCGCGTCCGCATCGTGACGGTCCGTCATGAACCGGTGGCGGGCCCTTGCGGGGCGAGGGCCGCGAGGCCCGCGCCGTCGAGCCGCCAGACGGTCCACTCGTCCTCGGGCCTGGCGCCCAGGGTGCGGTAGAAGTCCTGGGCGGGGGTGTTCCAGTCCAGGACCCACCACTCCAGACGGCCGTAGCCGCGCTCGGCGCAGAGCTCCCCGAGCCGGCCGAAGAAGGCCCGCGCGATGCCGCGGCGCCGGTGCCGGGGGCGCACGTACAGGTCCTCCAGCCACATGCCGCGACGGCCCTGCCAAGTGGAGAACGTCGTGTACCACAGGGCCATGCCGGCCACCTCGACCCCGGCCGGGCCGTCCACCTCCGCGAGCAGGCAGCCGACGCCACCGCCCTCCTGCAGGGTGCGGGCGAAGTCGTCGCCGGTGGCGGTGGCGGCCTGCGGTTCGCGCTCGTACTCGGCCAGCTCGCGCACGAGCTGGGCGATGACCTCGCCGTCCGCGGGCGTCGCCTCCCGCAACCGCGCGCCGGCCGGTGCCCCGGTGCTCGTCCTGTCCTCGGTGGTACTCACCGTTCCACCGTAGGCGCCTGGGCCGCGGCCTCCGGAGCGGCCACCCGCAACGCCGTCCACCCGCCGTCGGTGACGACGAAGCCGGCCCCCGGCCCCGGCGCCGGGGCCAGCACCGCCCGCCGGCCCAGCACGTCGGCGGGCACCTGCCCGCCCCGGCCCAGCAGCACCGTCGTGCGGGCCGTGCGCAGCGCCGCCGGCAGCCCGCGGAAGGCCGCGGCGACCTCACCCCCGTCGGCCGCGGCGGCCAGCAGGCACCCGGCCGGTGCCCCGCGCAGCACCTCCACCAGCAGGTCCTCCACCGGAGCCGGCAGCGGCCGGGCGGCGTCGTCGACGAGCACGACCGCCCCCGGTACCGCGAGCACCCGCCGCAGGCCCTCCGCGTCCTGCAGCCCCACCCACGCCGCCGTGGCGAAGGAGCCGCGAGCGTCGGCGTCGGCCGTGACCACCGCCACCGGCGGCGCCGCGGGCAGGCGTGCCAGCGCCGCGGCCAGGGCCCGCAGCGCCGTGGTCCGGCCGCTGCGCGCCGGCCCGCACACCAGCAGCCCACCGGCCAGGTCGACGGCCACCGGTGCGGCGTCGTCACCGCCCACCCCCAGCGGCACGAGCGTGCCGGCGGCGGCCGGCAACGCGCTCACCGCGACGCTCGCTGGCAGCGGCCGCACCTGCACCCGCGGCGCGGGGACGGCCGGCGCCGGTGCTGCGGGCGGCGGCGCCGGCAGGGCGACCTGCACCTCCAGGGCGGTCCGGTCGCGCACGAGGAGCCCACGACCCGGCGGCTGCGAGGCGGGCACCTCGCGCGCGGGGACCCCCACCAGCGCCGCGTCCGCGCGGTCCGCCAGCCGCAGCAGCACCACCTCCGCAGCGGCGGCGGCCACCGGGGAGGTCAGCAGCGCCCGGTCGCCGGTGGTGGCCACCCGGACGCCGACCGCGCTGCCCTCGCGCAGCAGGCGGTGGAAGGCGTCCACCGGTGCCCCCAGCTCCACGGCCGCCAGGTCGCCGGCCCAGCCGTCCCAGCCGTCGGCCAGCAGCACCAGGTGCGGCAGCGGCTCCGCCCCGGGCACGCGCCGGGCCCCGGCCAGGTCGTGCACCCCCAGCCGCGCGAACAGCTCCCGCCGGCGCTGCACCTCCTCCGCGAGGCGCTGCAGCAACCGGTGCGCGCGCCAGAGCTCGGCCCGACCCACCACCGAGCCCACGTGCGCCAGGTCCGCCAGGTCGGCCAGCGCCCCACCGCCGTCCAGGACGCTCACCTCCGCGTCCCCGCTGCCGGCGGCCACGGCCAGAGCGCGCAGCAGCGTGCTGCGCCCGCTGCGCACGGTGCCGGCCACCAGCAGGTGCCCGCCGGCGGCCGGGTCCCAGGCCGCGACGGCGCGCCGCTGCTCGTCGGGGACGTCCAGCAGGCCCCAGCGCAGCACCGCCCCCGGCGCCGCGGGCAGGTCCGCCGCCGGCACGCGCTGCGGCAGCGGCGGCGACCACGGCGCCGGCGGCACCGGCCGCCCGCGCAGGGCGGTCGCCTCCCGGACGGCGCTCACCACGCCCGCCAGGGCCCGGCGCGCGCCGGCGCGCTCGGCGGCGGCGCCCGGCTCCTCGCCGGCGTCCCCGGCGCGACGCACCCGCACCTCGTCGACGCCGTCCACGTCGCCCCCCTCGCCCAGCAGGGCCGTCTGGAAGGCCTCCAGCCCGCGCGAGCCCCGGCGCAGCACCGCCCGCCCCGGCGTCGTGTCGCTGATCGCCGCCGGGGCCGCGTCGCCCACGACGTCCTCGGCGTCGGCCCGGTCCTGCACGCGCAGCGCGATGCGCGCGTTGGTGTTCGCCCGGATCTCCGGGCTCACCACTCCCGCGGGTCGCTGCGTGGCCAGCACGAGGTGCAGCCCCAGCGAGCGGCCCACGGCCGCCAGCCGCACCAGGCCGTCGACGAACTCCGGCAGCTCCTGCGCCAGCACCCGGAACTCGTCGACGACGATCACCAGGCGGGGTACCCCGGCCGCCGTGGGGCTGGACGCCGGCAGGTCCGCCAGGTCCGCCGCCCCGGCCGCGCGCAGCACGCCCTCGCGCCGGCGCACCTCCGCCCGCAGGCTGCGCAGCACCCGCCGCGCGAGGTGCTCGTCGAGGTCGGTGACCAGCCCCGCCACGTGCGGCAGCCCGGTGCACCCGGCGAAGGCCGCGCCGCCCTTGTAGTCCACGAGGACGAAGCGCACCGCGTCCGGCGGCGCCTGCAGCGCCAGGCTGGTCACCAGGGCCTGCAGCAGCACCGACTTGCCCGACCCGGTGGTCCCGGCGACCAGGACGTGCGGGCCGTCGGCGACCAGGTCCAGCCGGCACGGGCCGGTGGCCGCGGCACCCAGCACCGCCACCGCCCCGGGCTCGCGCTGCTCCCAGGCGCGGGCGAGGGCCGCCGGGTCCACGGCCGGCGGCGCACCCCCCGCGCCGTCCGCGCCCGCGCCGCGCACCGCTGCGCGCGGCGCGGGCGCGGGCAGCTCCAGCAGGCGCAGCAGCGAGGCGCTGCGCGGCACCTCCCCGCCGGTGCCCGCGGGGGCGGCGTCGCGCACGGGCGCCAGCGCCCGGGCGAGCTCCTCGGCCCACGCGGGCCCCGCGGCGTCGACGCGCACCGCGCACGCGGCGCCGCCCCCGGTGTGCAGGACGGCGTCCCCGGAGGCGTCGGCGGCCACGTCCAGCACCGCGGCGCACTCCGCCGGCAGGCGGGTGCGGTCGCTGTCCAGGCAGAGCACGTGGATGCCCTCGGCGCCGCCCTCGCGCAGCAGGCGGGTCAGGTCCGCGTCGGTGCGCAGGTCCGCAGCGCCGTCGACGAGCAGCACCAGTGCGCGCGCCGGGTCAGCCCCCGCCCCGGTGCCGCGCGTACCGCGGGCCAGCGCCCGCCGCTGCAGCTCCGCGCGCAGGGTCGCGAGCACGGCCCCCTCACCGGGACCCGGGCCCGGCTCCGCGTGCGGCAGCAGCTCCAGCCAGCGCCACGGCGAGCGCTCCCGCGCGCCGGCGAGGACCACCCCCACCTCACCGGGCCCGTGCCAGGCGGCCACCTGCCCGACCAGCTGGCGCACCACCGCCAGGACGAGGGGCCGCGGACCCGCCACGCCCAGGGGACCGGCGGACAGGTCCACCGTGATCGGCACGTCGTCCAGGTCCGCGCCGGGTGGCTCCGCGTCGGCACCACCCGGCGTGCCGGGCCCGTGCGGGGGGCCGGGCGCGTCGTCGCGCACGACGGCGCCGTCGACGGGCGACCGGCCCAGGCCCACGCGCAGCACCAGCGCGTCGGGGGAGGTGCGGGTGCGCTCGTACAGCCGCACGCCGCGCGCCAGGGCGTGGGCCAGCACCTCGTCGGGCCCGGGTGAGGCCTCGTGGCGCCGGCGGTGCTCGGCGGCCAGGACCCCGGCGTGCGCGGTGCGCACCCGCTCGCGGGCGGCGGTGCAGGCGGCCAGGTCGCGCTCCCGCTCCGTGCGCGCGCGCCGCCGCTGCGACCACCACTGCCCCCCGGCCAGCAGCGGGGACGCCAGGCCCAGCAGCAGCGACAGCGGCGACCACGCCAGCGCGAGCACCACGGCCACCCCCAGCGGCACGAGCAGCGCCAGCCACGGCACCCCGGGCAGGTCCCGGGCGGGGGGCGGGTGCGGCCAGCGCAGCACCGTGCCGTCGGCTCCCGCACCGCCGGCTCCCGCACCGCCGCCGAGGCGGGGGCAGCGGTTCAGCATCAGGTGACCGTGCCCGTCCGGGCGCACCTCGGCGGCCCGCACGGCCGGCGGTGCCACGTGCAGGACGCTGGAACCCACCAGGAGCCTGGCCCCGGGCTGCAGCTGCTCGGCCCGGCCGCGGACCTCGCGCCGGGCGCCCGGCAGGAGCAGCGCGGTGCCGTTGAGGGAGCCGGTCTCGTGCACCGCGACGGAACCGTCGGCGGCCACCTCCAGCACGGCGTGGGCGCGCGAGACGCCCGGGTCGGCCAGCGGCACCGCGCACCGGGCGGTGCCGTGCGCCCGGCCGACGACGTGCCGCCCCGGTGGCAGGGCGAAGCGGCCCCCGGCGTCCGGGCCCGCGGCTACCACGACCAGCGCGACGGGTGCGCCCGCCGGCGGGGGAGGACCGGCGGGCGCACCGGTGCCCGGGCACGCGGCGGGACCGGGCGCGGAGACGTCCACCACGGCGCCGTGCAGGAGCGGCTCGACGCCCAGGACGGCCCCGGTCACCTCCCGGCCGCCGGCGTGCGCGGGTCCGGGCCACGGTCCGGTCAGTTCCTCCAGCCGACCGCGCACCGCGGACAGGGGTGTTCCCGCCGGCGCCTCGACGAGGACGTCGGTGCCCGCCGGGTCGCCGGCGCCGACGAGCGTGAGCAGCAGACGCACCCCGGCAGGGTGCCCGTCGCCCGGGTTCCCGCCCCGCCGTCCACACCCCGCAGGCGCCCGGGCGGTTGTCCACATCCCCCGGACGCCCGCGGGGCGGCCCACCTACGGTGACCGGGCGCGGAGGGGTTCCGCGTGTCGTGGGGAGTTCAGCAGCGGGGGGAGGTTCACGTGGAGGCGGTGCGGCTGGTCGAGGACGAGGTGCGGGCGGAACTGCGCCGGCGCATCCGCGCAGGGGGTTTCCGCGCCACCCCGGCCGAGGTCCGCGCGCTCGTGGACGAGGCCGTCACCGGGTACGACCTGCGCTCGCTGGACGGTTCCCTGCCCTTCCTGGCCGACCGCGGTGCGGCGGTGCGCGAGGTCGTGGCCGCCGTGTCGGGGTACGGGCCGCTGCAGCGGTACTTCGACGACCCCGAGGTCGAGGAGATCTGGATCAACGAGCCGGGCATGGTGTTCGTCGCCCGAGGTGGTGTGGCGGAACTGACCACCACGATCCTGGAGGAGGACGCCGTCGCGGAACTGGTCGAGCGGATGCTCGCCAGCACCGGCAGGCGCGTGGACCTGTCCAGCCCGTTCGTCGACGCCTCGCTGCCGGACGGTTCCCGCCTGCACGTCGTCATCCCCGACATCACCCGCCGGCACTGGGCGGTGAACGTGCGGCGGTTCGTCGCCCGCGCCCGCAGGCTGGAGGACCTGGTGGCCCTGGGGTCGCTGTCGGCGCAGTCGGCGGGTTTCCTCGCCGCCGCGGTCGCGGCCGGTCTGAACTTCCTGGTGAGCGGGGCGACCCAGGCCGGGAAGACCACGCTGCTGAACTGCCTGCTCAGCGCGGTTCCGCCGCAGCAGCGCATCGTCACTTGCGAGGAGGTCTTCGAACTGCACGTCGGTGCGCGCGACGCGGTGGCGATGCAGTGCCGCCAGCCGAACCTGGAGGGGCGCGGGGAGGTTCCGCTGCGCCGCCTGGTGAAGGAGGCGTTGCGGATGCGCCCGGACCGCCTCGTCGTCGGGGAGGTCCGGCAGGAGGAGAGCCTGGACCTGCTCGTCGCCCTGAACTCCGGGCTCCCCGGGGCGGCGACCATCCACGCGAACTCCGCCGCGGGTGCGGTCGCGAAGATGTGCACGCTGCCCCTGCTGGCGGGGCAGAACGTCACGAGCGGTTTCGTGGTGCCCGCGGTCGCCGCCAGCCTGGACCTGGTGGTGCACGCGGCGCTGGGCGCCGACGGGCACCGCCGCGTCGAGGAGGTCCTGGCGGTCACCGGGCGCGTGGAGGGTGGCGTGGTGGAGACGGCGCCGTTGTTCCGGCGCGGACCGGGCGCCGGCGCACCGCTGCTGCGCGAGCAGGGCTGGCCCCCGCACCGCGAGCGGTTCGAGCGCGCGGGTTTCGACCTGTCCGCCCTGCTGTCGGGGCGGGGTTGACGTGGCCGGTTCCGGTGGGGTCCTCGCGGGTGCGCTGCTGGGGGCCGGGGCGTTCTGCGCCTGGTGGTCGTGCTGGGTGCGGCCGGTGCGCCCCGCACGGGTCCCGCGGCGCAGGGTGCGCCGGGCGCTGGACGCCGCGGGGTTCGCCTCGCTGCCGCCGGTGGCGCTGGTGCTGGCGTGCGCGGGCTGCGCGGCGGCGGGGCTGCTGCTGGTGCCGGCGCTGACGGGGGTTCTGGTGGCGGCCGTGCCGGCCGCCGCGGCCGGGGCGGCGGCGCCGGTGGTGCTGCTGCGCTCGCGGGCGCGGACCCGGCGCGCCGGGCGCGCGCAGGAGTGGCCGGACGTGGTGGACGCGCTGGCCTCGGCGGTGCGTGCCGGTGCGGCGCTGCCGGACGCGGTGTGCGCGGTGGCCGTGCGCGGCCCGCGACGGCTGCGGCCGGCGTTCGCGGGGTTCGCCGTGGGGTACCGGGCCAGCGGTGCGTTCGAGCCCGAGCTGGCCCACCTGCAGGAGGAGCTGGCCGACCCGGTGTTCGACCGGCTGGCCGCGACGCTGCGCATGACGCGCCAGGTCGGCGGCAGCGACCTCGGCGGGACGCTGCGCACGCTGTCGGCGTACCTGCGCGAGGACCAGCGCGCCCGCGGGGAACTGCTCGCGCGGCAGAGCTGGACGGTGTCGGCGGCGCGCCTGGCGGCGGCTGCCCCGTGGCTGGTGCTGGGGCTGCTGGCCACCCGGCCGGGCGCGCTGGAGGCGTACGACACCCCGGCGGGGGCCCTGGTCCTGGGCGCCGGGGCGCTGGCCACGGTGCTGTCGTACCGGGTGATGGTGCGCCTGGGCCGCCTGCCCGAGCCGCGGCGGGTGGGTTCGTGACGCCCGCGGGGACGGGCGCGCTGCTGGGCCTGTTCGGCGGGGTGGGCGCCGTCCTGGTGTGGCGGGGGGTGCCGCTGCGGCGCACCGCCTCGCTGGAGGCGCGCATCGCCCCGTACGTCTCCCGCCCGGCCGGGCGCGGCTGGCGGGCGGTGGCCCGCCGGGCGCTGCAGGCCGCGGCGGGTGCCTGCGGCCGCCTGCTGGGCTCGACGCCCGCGGTGCGTGCCCGGCTGGACGTCCTGGACCCCGAGCGGGAGGTCGCCCACCACCGCGCCGAGCAGGTGCTGTGGGCGCTGGCCGGTGCGGGTGCCGGTGCGCTGCTGTGCGGCGCGGCGGCGCTGCGCGGGTCGCTGACGCCGGTCGCCGCGCTCGGGCTGCTCGTGTCCGGGGCGCTGGCCGGTGCGCTGCTGCGCGACGCCGCGCTGGCGCGCCGCGTGCAGCGCCGCCGCGCGGAGGTGGAGGAGGAGCTGCCGGCGGTCGCGGAACTGCTGGCGCTGTCCGTGGGGGCCGGTGAGGGCGTCGCGGCGGCGCTGCACCGGGTGGCCGGGAACGGGGGCGCGCTGGCCGCGGACCTGCGCCGGGCGCTGGCGGAGGCCGGCACCGGTGCGCCGCTGGTCGAGGCGCTGACGGCCACCGCGGACCGGCTGGGCGTGCCGGCGCTGGGCCGGTTCGTCGACGGTCTGGCGGTGGCGGTGGAGTCGGGCAGCCCGCTGGCGGCGGTGCTGCGCGCGCAGGCCGCCGACGCCCGCGAGTCGCAGCGTCGCCGGCTGCTGGAGGAGGGCGGGCGCCGCGAGGTGCGGATGCTCGTGCCCGTCGTGTTCGGCGTCCTGCCGGTGACCGTGGTGTTCGCGGTGTTCCCCGGCCTGGCGCAGCTGGACCTGGGGCCGTGAGGCCCCGGTGGACCTGTCAGGAACCCCGATCGAGGAGCTCGAGGAGAGACGTGTCGAAGAACGCCACCGCCCCCTGCGGCGGAACCACCCCCGCTGCGCTGCACCGGCTGCTGGGAGCGCTGCTGCGCAGAGCCCTGCGCGGCGGTGGGGACCGGGGTGACGTGCCCGGCTGGGTGCTGGTCACCGTGATGACGGCGGGGATGGTGGTGGGGTTGTGGGCGGTGGCCGGGCCGCGGTTGCAGCAGTTGTTCACGCAGTCGATGGACGCCGTCCTCGGGCAGTTGTGAGCTCGGGGGTCCATGAGCGGGGAGCGCCCGTGAACGGGGTGCGGGCTCGCGACGAGGGTTCCGCGGTCGCGGAGTTCGCCGCGACCGCGGGGGTCCTGGCGCTGCTGTTCGCCGCGGTGCTGCAGCTGGCCGTGGTGCAGCACGTGCGGGCCACGGCGGTGGACTGCGCGGGGGAGGGCGCCCGGTACGGGGCCCTGGTCGGGAGTTCCCCGGAACTGGGCGCGCAGCGCACCCGGGAACTGCTCGCCGCATCGCTGTCGGCGCGCTACGCCGCGGACGTCCGCGCGGGTGTCGTCCCCGCGGCCGGTGGGGACGGCGGGGCGCCCGTGGTGGAGGTCCGGGTGCGCGCGCCGCTGCCGGTGCTGGGCCTGCTGGGCCCGGCGCGGGTGCTGGACGTGCGCGGCCACGCCGCCGTGGAGGGGGCGTGAGTGCCCGGGACGAGGGCAGCGCCGCGGTGGAGTTCCTGGCGGTGGGGGTGCTGCTGCTGGTGCCGCTGGCGTACCTGGTGCTGACGCTGGGCCGGGTGCAGGCGGCGACGTTCGCGGCGGAGGCGGGCGCCCGGGAGGCGGCGCGGGTGCTGGCGACGACGAGCGGGGACGCGCGGGCCGCGTCGCGCGCGGAGGCGGCCGTCGCGCTGGCGCTGGCGGACCAGGGTTTCGCCGCGGTGCCGGGCTCGCTGGTGCTGGAGTGCGCGCAGCGCCCGTGCCGCAGCCCGCGGGCGCGGGTGGCGGCCACGGTGCGCGTGGAGGTGGCGCTGCCGCTGGTGCCGGGGTTCGTGCGCGGGGCGGTGCCGGCCGTCGTCCCCGTGCAGGTGCGCCGGGTGGCGCTCGCGGACCGGTTCGCGCCGTCGTGACCCGCCCGGTGCGCGAGCCCGCGACCGACCGGGGCGGCGACGGCGGCGGCGGTGGTGGCGGTCGCTGGTGCGGTGGGGGTGGCGACGAGGGGCGCATCGCGCTGCTGTCGCTGGGTTTCGCGCTGGTGGCTGCGGTGCTGGTGCTCGTCGTGGTGTCGGCCTCGGCGGTGCACCTGCAGCGCAAGCGCCTGTACGCGCTGGCCGACTCCGCGGCGGCGGCCGCTGCCGGTGCGCTGGACGAGGGGGCGTACTTCACCACCGGTCTGGACGCGGGTGCTGTGCCGCTGTCGGACGCGTCGGTGCGGGAGGCCGCGCAGGAGTACGTGCGGGGTGCCGGTGCGGGGGAGGTGGCGGGCCTGCGGGTGGCGGCGGGCACGGGCAGCCCGGACGGGCGCACCGCGGTGGTGGTGCTGAGCGCCGTGGTGGTGCCGCCGTTCGCGGGCCTGGTGCCGGAGCGGTTCGCGGGCGGGGTGCAGCTGCGGGCGTCGAGCCGGGCGACGGCGCGGCTGGAGGGGTTCGGGGCCGCCGCGGGCTGAACCCTTGCGCGCCGGGGCGGAGCGCGGCAGAGTGGTTTGTGGCGCAAAGCGCTCTGCCGATCCAGGAGGTCGTGGTGGACGAGGACCAGCGGTTCGACGCCGCGGAGCAGCTGGCGCTCATCGAGCGCCAGCAGGAGGCCGTGGTCCGGGCCGTGGCCGTCGACCCGCGGCTGCTGTACGGCGCCTGGGGCGTGGCCTGGCTGGTCGGCCTGGGGCTGGCCGCGCTGGCCCACGGCGACGACCCCGTCCTGCGGGTGCCCCCGGCCCTGCCGGCCCTCGTCCTGGGGGTGCTGATCACCGCCGCCGGGGTGCTCACCGCCGGGCACAGCGTCCACGCGAGCCGGGGGATCTCCGGGCCCAGCACCGTCACCGGCGTCCTGTACGGCTGGGCGTGGTTGCTCAGCTTCGTCGCGCTGTCCGCCGTCAACAGCGCCGTCCTGCGCGCCTCCGGCGACCCGGCCCTGGCCGACGTGCTGTGGCCGGCGACCTCGGGCCTGCTCGTCGGGGTGATGTACCTGTTCGGCGCCGCGATCTGGCGCGAGCCGCTGCAGTTCGGCGTCGGCGCCTGGGTGCTGCTGACCACCTCCGTCGGCGCGTTCCTCGGCCTGCCCGCCCTGCTGTGGGTGATGGCGCTGGGCGGGGGCGGGGGTTTCCTCGCCGTCGCCGCCTGGTTCGCGCTGCGCCGGCGGGCCGTGTGAGCCCGCGCGCGCAGGCCCCCGGGGCGGCCGTGGAACTGGACCCCGTCATCCACGCCGCCGCCCGCCTGAAGGTCGTCGCCTCCCTGGCCCCCCTGGCCGAGGGGGACCGCATCAGCTTCCCGCGCCTGCAGGAGCTGCTGGAGATGACCGCCGGGAACCTGTCCACCCACCTGCGCAAGCTCGAGGACGCCGGGTACGTGGAGGTGACCAAGTCCCACCAGGGGCGCACCCCCGCCACCCACCTGCGCCTGACCCCCACCGGCCGTGCCGCCTTCGACGCGTACCGGGCGGCGCTGCGCGCCCTGCTCGGCTGAGCGCCCGGCACCCCGTCGCACCCCTGCTCGACCCGCACCGACCAGGAGGAACCCCGTGAGCGAACCACCCGCGGTCGAGGCCGGCCGCCACCCCGCGGTCGAGGTCGACCGCCACCCCGCGGTCGAGGTCGACCGCGTCACCCGCACCTTCGGCGACGTCGTCGCCCTCGACGACGTCAGCCTCACCGTGCAGCCGGGGGAGGCCGTGGGGGTGCTCGGTCCCAACGGCGCCGGCAAGTCCACCCTGCTGTCCCTGCTCGCCGGGCTGCGCCGCCCTACCAGCGGCACCGTCCGCCTCGCCGGCGGCGACCCGCGTCAGGCGGCGACCCGCTCCCGCCTCGGCGTCACCCCGCAGGCCACCGGCCTGCCGCAGACCCTGAAGGTCGGCGAGGTCGTCGACTTCGTCGCCGGCCACCACCGCGACCCGCTGCCCCGCGAGGAGGTGCTGGGGCGCTTCGAGCTGTCCGACCTGCGCGGCCGCCAGTGCGGGGGCCTGTCCGGTGGGCAGCAGCGCCGCCTGGCCGTGGCGCTCGCCTTCGTCGGCCGTCCCGACGTCGTGCTCCTGGACGAGCCGACGACCGGTCTGGACGTGCCGGCGCGCCACGCCCTGTGGGGCGCCGTGCGCGGCTTCGTCGCCGCCGGCGGCACGCTGCTGCTGACCAGCCACTACCTGGAGGAGGTGGAGGCGCTGGCCCAGCGCGTGGTGGTCGTCGACCACGGCCGGGTGCTGGCCGAGGGCACGGTGGCCGAGGTGCGCGGGCGCACCGCGCTGCGCCGGGTGCGCTTCGGCGCCCCCGCGGGCGCCGTGCCGGCGCAGCTCACCGCCGGCGCCCGGGTCGTCGCCGACGGCTCGCGCGAGCAGCGCTGGGAGCTGCTGGTGCCCGACGCCGACGCGTTCGTGCGCGCCCTGGTCACCGCCGGCGTTGCCTTCCGCGACCTGGAGGTGGCGGCGGCCTCGCTGGAGGAGGCGTTCCTCGCCCTCACCGGCGAGCGGGCCGCGGGGGCGGGGGTGCCCGCGTGAGCGCCCCCGCCCGCCCCGCCGGTGCGCTGCGGCTGACGTGGCTGCACACCCGCTACCAGGTGGTCGAGACGCTGCGGGTGCCCGTGGTCGTCGTCAGCACCGCCGTCTTCCCCGCGCTGATCCTCGCCGTGTTCGTCGTGCCGCAGGCCGCGTCGATGAGCCCGCTGGGCGCCACCGCGGCCGTCGCGCAGCTGGCGGTGTTCTCCGCGATGAGCGTGTCGCTGTTCACCCACGGCGCCGGCACCGCCGAGGACCGCGCGCTGCCGTGGGACACGCACCTGCGCACCCTGCCGGTCGGCGCGGGCCCCCGCTTCGCCGCCCGGGTGCTCATGGGGGCCTTCTTCACCGTGCTGGGCCTGGTGCCGCTGCTGGTGCTGGCCGCGCTGGTCACCGACGCCACCACCACCCCGGCGCGGTTCGTCGCCGGCCTGGGCGGTCTGCTGCTGGCGGGCCTGCCGCTGCTGGCCATGGGCCTGGCCATCGGCTACTCGGTGCCCGCCAAGGCCGCGCTGGCGCTGGCGCAGGTGCTGCTGCTGCCGCTGGCCTTCGCGGGCGGGCTGTTCCTGCCGCCGGAGGCCATGCCGGACTGGCTGGCGGCGATCTCCACGTGGACGCCCACCCGCGCCGGCCGCGACCTCGTCGTCGGGGCGGCCACCGGCACGGACGTGCCGTCCACGGCGCTGCCGGTGGTGGTCGGCTGGACCGTCCTGCTGGGCGTGCTGGCCGTGTGGGCGATCCGGCGCGACCAGGGCCGCCGCTTCCGCTGAGCGGCCGCGGGCCCGGTCAGCCCCGCGCCGCCGGCCGGGCGCGCTTGCGGGAGTAGAGGTCCGCGTCGGCGCGGGCGATCCAGTCGGCCACCGCCTCGCCGGGGAGGTGCTCGGCCACCCCGGCGCTCCAGCGCCCCTGCGGGCAGGCGCTGCGCAGGGCCGCGAGGACCGCGGGGACCTCCGCGGCGCGGGTGCGCGGCATCAGCAGGGCGAACTCGTCGCCGCCGAGGCGGCCGAGCAGGTCCCCGGGGCGCAGCGCACCGGTCCAGGCGCGGGTGAGCTCGGTCAGGAGCCGGTCGCCGGCCGCGTGGCCGTCGCGGTCGTTGACCGCCTTGAACCCGTCCAGGTCCAGCACGGCCAGGCACACCGGCCCGTCCTCGCCGGTGCGGGGGTCCACGGCCACCTCCGCCTCGGTGAGCCAGGCCGCCCGGGTCAGGGCGCCGGTGAGCAGGTCCTCGTCGGCCCGCGCGCGCAGGCGCAGCACCAGGCCGTTGACGGTCCAGGCGACCGCGGCGGTGGTGCCCCCCATGAAGCCCCAGGTCTGGGCGGGGGAGGGGGCCCCGCCGGCCCACAGCGCGGCGGCGAAGCCGGTCAGGGCCACGGCCAGGTGGGTGCACACCGCCCGGCGGGAGTGGAAGGCGGCGGTGAACAGGGCGATCCAGACGTAGCTGAACGCGGTGACCACCCGCCCGGCCGGGGTGGTGGAGGCCAGGACGCTGACCGAGACGACGCAGGTGGCGAGGACCAGCACGGCGTGCGGCAGCGCCCGCGGCAGCCGGGCGGCGCGGGCGTGCAGGAGCGCGCCCAGGGCCAGGCCCGCGGCGCCCATCGCCGCGGCCGTCCCCGTGGGGGCGGTGGGGCTGAAGGGGACGGCGGCGGTGGCCAGCGACAGCGCCCCGGCGCCCAGGACCGCGCGGGCCAGGGTGCGGCCCTCCGCCACGGGTGCCCGGCGACGGGTGGGGACGGCACGTGCCATCGCTGCCGCCCCCGTCCTGGTGCCGGGTCCCGGCGGGACCCGCTCCTGCGGGGATCGGCGCGCGCGGGGTGCTCCTCAAGCCGCGGCGCGGGAGACCACCCGGGAGGAGCAGCGCGCGGTGGGCCCCCGGCGGCCGCGGGGCGCCCGGGACCCCGCCGCGCGCGTAAGCTCGTGCGCCGTGGCCACCGACTTCCCCGCCGAGATCTCCGCCCTCCGCCAGACGTACGCGTCCATCCGGGAGGTGTCGGACCTCGACGCGCTGCGGCGGGAGCTGGCCGAGCTGAACGAGCAGGCCGCCGCCCCCGACCTGTGGGACGACGTCGAGCACGCCCAGGGCGTGACCAGCCGGCTGTCGGCGGTGCAGGCCGAGCTGGAGCGCATCGAGCGGATGGGCTCGCGCATCGACGACCTCGAGGTCCTCGTGGAGCTGGCGGAGTCCGAGGACGACGCCGACTCCCGCGAGGAGACCGAGCGCGAGCTGACCTCGATCAAGAAGCAGCTCGAGGAGCTGGAGATCCGCACCCTGCTGTCGGGGGAGTACGACGGGCGCGAGGCGCTGGTGACGATCCGCTCCGAGGCCGGTGGCGTGGACGCCGCGGACTTCGCGGAGATGCTCATGCGCATGTACCTGCGCTGGGCGGAGCGCAAGGGCTACAAGAGCGAGGTCTACGACACCTCCTACGCCGAGGAGGCGGGCATCAAGTCCGCCACGTTCAAGGTGGCGGCCCCCTACGCCTACGGCACGCTGAGCGTGGAGCAGGGCACCCACCGCCTGGTGCGCATCTCCCCGTTCGACAACCAGGGCCGGCGCCAGACGTCCTTCGCGGGCGTGGAGGTGCTGCCGGTGGTGGCCGAGACCGACCACATCGAGGTCCCCGAGAACGACGTGCGCGTGGACGTGTACCGCTCCTCCGGCCCCGGCGGGCAGTCGGTCAACACCACCGACTCCGCGGTGCGCCTGACGCACCTGCCCACCGGCATCGTGGTGACCTGCCAGAACGAGAAGTCCCAGCTGCAGAACAAGGCCGCGGCGATGCGCGTGCTGCAGGCCAAGCTGCTGGAGAAGGCGCGCAGGGACCGCCAGGCCGAGCTGGACGCCCTCAAGGGCGACGACTCCGGCTCGTGGGGCAACCAGATGCGCTCCTACGTGCTGCACCCGTACCAGATGGTCAAGGACCTGCGCACCAACTACGAGGTCGGCAACACCTCGTCCGTCTTCGACGGGGAGATCGACGCGTTCCTGGAGTCCGGCATCCGCTGGCGCCGCCAGGGCGAGCGCTCCGCCGAGAGCTGAGCGCAGGGCGCGACCCACCCGGACGGGTGCCGGCGCTCACCGCCGGTGACCGCCCGTAGAGTGGGCGACGGCCGGAGCACCCCCGCACGTCCCGTCCCCGAGACCGGCCGCCCCACGAGTGATCACCTTCGAGCACGTCAGCAAGGTCTACGGCGAGGGGCACCGCCCCGCGCTCGCCGAGGTGACCCTGCAGATCGACAAGGGCGACTTCGTCTTCCTCGTCGGCCCGTCCGGGTCGGGCAAGTCGACCTTCCTGCGGCTGGTGCTGAAGGAGGAGAAGGCGTCCACGGGCACCGTGCAGGTCGCCGGTCGCGACGTGGGCCGGCTGCGCAGCTGGAAGGTGCCGGCGCTGCGCCGCCAGATCGGGGTGGTCTTCCAGGACTTCCGGCTGCTGACCGACAAGTCCGTCTTCGAGAACGTCGCCTTCGCGCTGCAGGTGCTGGGCAGGCCGCGGCACGTCATCGCCCAGTCGGTGCCGGAGACGCTGGCGCTGGTGGGGCTGCAGGGCAAGGAGAAGCGGCGGCCGCACGAGCTGTCCGGTGGTGAGCAGCAGCGGGTGGCGATCGCCCGCGCGTTCGTCAACCGGCCGTCGATCCTGCTGGCGGACGAGCCCACCGGCAACCTCGACCCGGAGACCAGCGTGGGCATCATGAAGCTGCTGGACCGCATCAACCGCACGGGGACCACCATCGTCATGGCCACGCACGACGACGACATCGTCGACCAGATGCGCAAGCGGGTCGTGGAGCTGCGCGACGGCCGCGTCGTGCGCGACGAGGACCGCGGCGTGTACGGGTCGGCCCGCTGATGCGCCTCGGGTTCGTCCTGCGGGAGATGGGCGCCGGGCTGCGCCGCAACCTGTCGATGACCGTCTCGGTCGTGCTGGTGACGATGGTGTCGCTGTTCTTCCTGGGCCTGGGGCTGCTGGTGCAGCAGCAGGTCTCGATCCTCAAGGGCGACTGGTACGACCGCGTGCAGGTCTCCATCTTCCTGTGCGGGGAGGTCAGCACCGCCGAGGACTGCCCCGCCGGCCCGATCACCACCGAGCAGCGCGACGCCCTGCGCGAGCAGCTGCAGGCCTCGCCCCTGGTGGCCCAGGTGTTCTACGAGTCCCAGCAGGAGGCGTACGAGAGCTTCCTGGAGATGTACGACGAGTCCTTCGCGGAGAACGTCACCCCCGACCAGCTGCCGGAGTCGTTCCGGGTGCGCCTGACCGAGGCCGACCGCTACGAGGAGGTCCGGGCGCAGTTCGCCGGGCAGCCCGGCGTGGAGGACGTCCCCGACCAGCGGGCCGTCCTGGACCCGCTGTTCGCCGCGATGGACGGCGCCACCCGCGTGGCGATCGGCCTGGCGGCGCTGATGCTGCTGTGCTCGGTGCTGCTGGTGTCCACGACGATCCGCCTGACGGCGTTCAGCCGCCGCCGCGAGACGAGCATCATGCGGCTGGTGGGCGCCTCGCGGGCGCTGATCCAGCTGCCGTTCGTGCTGGAGGGCGTGGTGGCCAGCTTCGTCGGGGCCGTGCTGGCCTCGGGTGCGCTGTACGCGCTGGTGGAGTTCGGCGTCGGGCGGCTGCAGGAGCGGCCGGGCTTCACCACCCGCCTGGTGGAGACCGCGGACGTGCTGTGGCCGACGGCACCGGTGCTGCTGGGCGTCGGGGTGGTCTTCTCCGTGATCGCCTCCCTGCTGAGCCTGCGCCGCTGGCTGCGGGTCTGAGCGGCCGCCGCCGGCGGGTGCCCCGCCGTGTGCGCCCTGCGAGAACGGCCGTGCGCACCGGTGCCCGGCGCGCCTAGACTCGACGGTTCCAGACCACAGGGGGAGGGCCGACGTGCCGCGCGAGACCGGGCGCAAGGTGATCGCCAGCAACCGCAAGGCGCGCCACGACTACCACATCGAGGACACCTACGAGGCGGGCCTGTCCCTGATGGGCACCGAGGTGAAGGCCCTGCGCATGGGGCGCGCCTCCCTCGTCGACGGCTTCGCCCAGATCGACCGGGGGGAGATGTGGCTGGAGCACGTCCACATCCCCGAGTACGTGCAGGGCACCTGGACCAACCACGCGCCGCGCCGGCGGCGCAAGCTGCTGCTGCACCGCGCCGAGATCGACAAGTGGGCCGGAAAGGTCCGCGAGTCCGGCCTGACGATCGTGCCGCTGTCGCTGTACTTCTCCGACGGGCGGGTCAAGGTCGAGATCGGCCTGGCCAAGGGCAAGAAGAACTACGACAAGCGCCACGCGCTGCGCGAGCGCCAGGACCGGCGCGAGGCCGAGCGCGCCATGTCGCTGCGACGCAACCGGGAGTGATCAGCCCCTGGCCCGGCGCACCGGGGAATGAGCGCGCCAGGACGGCCGTTGAGACGTATGCTGGTCACCGGTCGCCACGACGGGGCCGGCAGCACCACAACTGAACAAGGGGATGACAGGTTTCGACGTCGGTCGTCGAGCCAGGGGAAGCGGGTCGAGGATGCACGGTCATCTCGTCAACGCTCCGTGCAAACCAATAGGTGCCGATTCCAAGCGCACCGAGTTCGCCCTCGCCGCCTGAGCGAGTGCGACTCTGTCAGCCCGGGTGAGCTCCCGCCCCGGGTCCTGGCATCGACTAGGGGGCTCACCTCTCACCGAGGTCGCGTAGGTGAGAGGGACACTCAACGCGGCTGGGCCCGGCGATGACATGCCTGTGTGAGCATCGGGGCCGAGCAGACCGCTGAACAGGCTGCACCCGGAGAAGCCCTGGTACCACGCTGACGGACGCGGGTTCGATTCCCGCCATCTCCACACCCTGTCGAAGGGCCGTTCCCCGTTCGGGGAGCGGCCCTTCGTCGTGCCCGGTGCCCGGTGCCCGGTGCCCGCGCCCACCCCGGGGGTCCGGCAGGACCCCGCCCGGCCCGTCCGGTGACGGGCAGTCGCGTCACCGGTACGCGACCCTGCGCGCACGCGACGGTCTGCCTCGTGCCTCCCCGAACACGCTGCGTCGCAAGCGTTGCGCCGTGTCGGGGGTCTTCCCGTGATCGGGTCGGCCCGCCGCGCGCAGCGCGCTTACGGTCGCCCTCCAGACGGTCCAGCAGCGGCCGCCGACGGAGGGAGCGCAGTGCAGGACGTGGACTACCGCAGGCTGGTGGAGGACTCCCCGCTGGCCACCCTGCTCGTGCGCGACGGGACGGTCCTGTGGGTCAACCCGGCCGCGCGCCGGGCCGTGGGGGTGGATCCGGCCGGGCCGGGCCCCGTGGGCTCGACGCTGGAGTCCCTGGTGCACCCCGACGACAGGGAGGGCCTGGCGGGTGCGCTGCGGGCCGCCCTGGACGCCGGGCCGGGGCGCGACGCCCCGCCGGCCGAGTGGCGCTTCCTGCGCCCGGACGGGACCGCGGCGACCGTGGAGGTCGTGGCCTCGGAGGTGCGCTTCGAGGGCGCGCCGGCCATCGCCCTGGCGTGCTGGGACGTCTCCCAGCACGTCGAGCGCCACCGCGACCTCGTGCACCGCGCCACCCACGACCGGCTCACCGGCCTGCCCAACCGCTCCCTGTTCGAGGACCGCTGGTCCCAGGCGCGCTCGCGCGCCCGGCGCACCGGGCGCGGCCCCGTGGTCGCGTTCTGCGACGTGGACGACCTCAAGCGGGTCAACGACGAGCACGGGCACCTGGCCGGCGACGAGGTGCTGGTGGCCGTCGCGCGGCGGCTGACCGCGGTGGCGCGCGCGGAGGACACCGTCGCCCGCTACGGCGGCGACGAGTTCGTCGTCCTGGTCGAGGGGCCGGCCCGCGTCGAGCCCGCCGCCCTGCGCGAGCGGTTCCGCGGTGCCGTCTCCGGCGTGCAGGTCCCGCTGCCGGGCGGTTCCAGCAGCGTCACGCTGACCTGCAGCGTCGGCCTGGTCGACGACGACCCGGACGCCCCGATCACCGAGGTGCTCGCCCGCGCGGACGCGCAGATGTACCGCGAGAAGCGGGCCCGCCGCTCCTGAGGGGCCGCCCCGCGGCGCACCCGCGCGGCGGGCGCGCCCGGCCGCACGTACGGTGCCGGGTGTGAGTCGACTGCTCCAGCCCCTGACCCTGCGCGGCACCACCTTCGCCCACCGGGTCTGGGTCTCCCCGATGTGCCAGTACTCCTGCGACCCCGTCGCCGCGCCCGGCGTGCCGGGCGACTGGCACCTCGTCCACTACGGGTCGCTGGCCGTCGGCGGCGCCGCGCTGGTCCTGACCGAGGCCGCCGCCGTGGTGCCCGAGGGCCGCATCAGCCCGCACGACGCGGGCCTGTGGAACGAGGAGCAGGAGCGCGCCTGGGCGCGGGTCGTGGCGTTCGTGCACTCCCAGGGTGCCGCCGCCGGCGTGCAGCTGGCCCACGCCGGCCGCAAGGCGAGCACCCACCGCCCGTGGGCGCCGGTGCAGGGCAGCGTGCCGGTGGAGGAGGGGGGCTGGCCGACCGTGGCGCCCAGCGCGCTCGCCCACGGCGACCTGGCGGTGCCGGCCGCGCTGGACGCCGACGGCGTCGCCGGGGTCGTGAGCGCCTTCGCCGACGCCGCCCGCCGCGCCGAGCGCGCCGGCTTCGACGTCGTGGAGCTGCACGCCGCGCACGGCTACCTGCTGCACCAGTTCCTCTCGCCGCTGTCCAACCGGCGCACCGACGGCTACGGCGGCGACCTCGCCGGGCGCTCGCGCCTGCTGCTGGAGGTCCTGGACGCCGTGCGCGCCGCGTGGCCGGACGACAAGCCGGTGTTCGTGCGCGTGTCCACCTCCGACTGGGCCGAGGGCGGCTGGGACGTGGAGGAGTGCGTCCAGCTGGCGCGGCTGCTCGCCGAGCACGGCGCCGACCTCGTCGACGCCTCCTCGGGCGGCAACGTGCCCGAGCAGCGCATCCCCGTCGGACCCGGCTACCAGGTGCCGAACGCGGGCCGCCTCAAGCGCGGGGCGGGGCTGCCGGTGGGGGCCGTCGGGCTGATCCTGGACCCGCTGCAGGCCGAGCAGGTGCTCGTCAGCGGTGACGCCGACGCGGTGCTGCTGGCCCGCCCGCTGCTGTCCGACCCCCGCTGGCCCCAGCGCGCCGCGGTGGCCCTGCACGACACCGGTGCCGTGGCGTGGCCGGCGCAGTACGTGCGCGCCACCCGCGAGGACGTCCCCCTCAGCACCCCGCGCTGAGCCCCGGCCCGTGCCGGGCGGCGGTGGGCGGCGTCCCGCGCCGGGCCGGAGTCGTGCGGACGGGCCATGATGGGGGGGTGCGCCACCGGACCAGAACGGAGCGGCAGTCGTGAGCCCCCTGCCCCCCACCGCCCTGACGGGGCGCCTGCTGCTGGCGACGCCGTCGCTGACCGACCCCAACTTCCACCGGGCCGTCGTCCTCGTCCTCAACCACGACGAGGACGGCGCCCTGGGGGTGGTCGTCAACCGCCCGCTGGAGGTGGACGTGGACGCGGTGCTGCCGGGCTGGCAGGAGTTCGCCACCGCCCCCGGCAAGCTCTTCCAGGGCGGTCCCGTGGCCCTGGACTCCGCCCTGGGCCTGGTGGCCGTGCCCGGCGACCGGCCCGACCCCGCCGGGGTGCGGCGGGTGTTCGGCTCGGTGGGGCTGGGGTCGGTGGGCCTGGTGGACCTGGACACCCCGCCGGAGGCCGTCGTGGACGAGCTCGCGGGTCTGCGGATCTTCGCCGGTTACGCGGGCTGGGGCGCCGGTCAGCTGGAGGCCGAGATCGCCGAGGAGGCGTGGTTCGTGCTGCCCGCCGAGGCCCGCGACGCCTTCAGCGACGACCCCGGGCGGCTGTGGTCGGACGTGCTGCGCCGGCAGGGCGGCGACCTCGCGCTGGTGGCCAGCTTCCCGGCCGACGTGTCGCTGAACTGACCCCGCGGGGGCACGTACGATCCCGGCATGAGCTCGCCGACCGACGACCCGTTCAGCCCCGCCCCGCAGGAGGCGCCGTCGTCGACGCCCTCGCGCACGGCCGTCCTGGACCGCCAGGAGCAGGCGGAGGAGAAGGTCGAGCCCGGCGACCACGAGCGCTTCGCGCACTACGTGAAGAAGGAGAAGATCATGGAGTCCGCCCTGTCGGGCGACCCCGTGATCGCCCTGTGCGGCAAGGTGTGGGTGCCCGGCCGCGACCCCAAGCGCTTCCCGGTGTGCCCCACCTGCAAGGAGATCTACGAGAGCCTGTCCGGCGGGGGGGGGGGGGGGGGGGGGGGGGGGGGGGGGGGGGGGGGGGGGGGGGGGGGGGGGGGGGGGGGGGCGCGCCCGGCGGGGGGCGGGGGGGCCGCCCGGCGCCCCCCCCCCCCCCCGCCCCCCCCCCCCCCCCCCCCCCCCCCCCCCCCCCCCCCCCCCCCCCCCCCCCCCCCCCCCCCCCCCCCCCCCCCGGCGGGGGCGGCAAGGACGGCGGGGACGGCTCCGGCCGCTGATGGCCCGCCCCGCCGGCCGTGGCGGTGCCGCGCCCGGCGCCCCGGCGGGGCCGCTGTCGCGGGAGCACCGCGCCACCACCCTGCCCGTCCTGGCCCTGATCTGCCTGGTCGCCTTCGAGTCGATCGCCGTGGCCACCGCCATGCCGGTGGCCGCGGCCGACCTGGGGGCGGTGCGCTCCTACGGCCTGGCGTTCTCCTCGTTCCTCACCGCCAGCCTGCTGGGCACCGTCCTGGCCGGCGGCTGGGCCGACTCGCGCGGGCCGCGGGCGCCGATGGCGGCCGGTGCGGCGCTGTTCGTCGTGGGGCAGAGCGTGTGCGCGCTCGCGCCGTCCTTCGGGGTGCTCCTGGCCGGGCGCGTGCTCGCCGGGCTGGGCGGCGGCCTGCTGGTGGTCTCGATCTACGTCGTCGTCGGCTCGGCGTACCCGGACGAGGTGCGCCCGCGGGTGTTCGGCTGGATGTCGGCGTGCTGGGTGCTGCCGGGGGTGGCCGGCCCCGCGCTGGCGGGCTGGATGGCCGGCGCCGTCGGCTGGAGGCTGGTCTTCGGCGTCGTCGTCCCGCTGGCCGTCCTCGTCGCGGCGGTGATCCTGCCGCGGGTCGCCGCGGCCGCCGTCGCGCACGCCCCCGCGGCGGGGCGGGAGCCGGCCGGTGCCGGGCCGTCGGCGCGCGGGCGCGCCGTGCGGGGCCTGGTCGTCGCCGTCGGCGCCGGAGCCCTGCAGGCGGGCGCGGAGGGCCTGGGCGACGGGGGCGTGCTGCCGCTCGTGCTGACCGCCGCCGGGGCGGTGGCGGTCCTGGTGGCCCTGCCCGCGCTGCTGCCGGCCGGGTCGCTGCGCCTGGTGCGGGGGCTGCCCAGCGTGGTGGTCGTGCGCGGGCTGTTCACCGCCGCGTTCTTCGGCACCGAGACGTTCGTGCCGCTCATGCTGCAGTCCGAGCGCGGCTTCAGCCCCGCCCAGGCCGGGCTGGCGCTGACCGGCGGCACCATCGGCTGGTTCAGCGGCACCACGGCGCAGGCGCGGGCCCTGGACCGGGTGCCGCGCCCGCTGCTGCTGGCCGCGGGCGGCGCGGTGCTGGCCGCCGCGGGTGCCCTGCTGGCCGCCGTGACGCTCACCGGCGCCAGCGGCTGGTGGGTGCTGGTGGCGTGGCTGCTCGCCGGGTGCGGCATGGGCCTGGGGATGGCCACCACCAGCGTGCTGACCCTGCGCCTGGCCGCACCGGCGGAGCGGGGGCTGGCCTCCTCGGCGCTGCAGCTGTCCGACAACCTCGGCTGCGTCCTGGGCATCGCCGCGGCCGGGGGCGTCTTCGCCGCCCTGCACACCGGCGCCGGCCGCGACCAGGCCGTGTTCGGCGGCCTGTACGCCGGGCTGGCGCTGGTGGCCCTGGCCGCCGGGCTCGTCGGCACCCGCGCCCGGCCGCCGCGCCCGGCGGTGTCCTGCCCGGAGCCCGTCGCGGGGTCGTCTACGGTGGGAGGACCGTGAGCACGAGCACCCAGAACACCTCGCCGGACCTGTTCGACACCGCACCCGCCGGGCCCACCGCGACCCCCACCGGTGCCGCCGCGTCGCCGGGCAGGCCCCTGCGCGCGTGGCAGCAGCAGGCGGTCGAGCAGTACTTCGACCCCGAGCGTCCCGACCCCGAGGACTTCCTGGTCACGGCGACCCCGGGCGCGGGCAAGACGACCTTCGCCCTGGCGCTGGCCCGTCGGCTGCTGGACGCCCGCAAGGTCGACCGGGTCGTCGTGGTCGCCCCCACCGACCACCTGCGCACCCAGTGGGCCGAGGCCGCCCACCGCGCCGGCATCGAGCTGGACCCGACGATGTCCAACGCGGTCGGGCCGGTGCGCCCGGACGTGCGCGGCTACGTCACCACCTACGCGCAGGTCGCCGGGCACCCGATGCTGCACCGGGCCCGCGCCACCGCCAAGCGCTCCCTGGTGGTGCTCGACGAGATCCACCACGCCGGTGACGGCCTCAGCTGGGGCGAGGCGGTGCAGGAGGCGTTCGCCGACGCCCGCCGGCGCCTGTCCCTGACCGGGACGCCCTTCCGCACCAAGGCGGACGAGCGCATCCCGTTCGTGAAGTACGTCGAGGACGACTCCGCGGAGTCCGAGGGCGGGCTGCGCAGCCTGGCCGACTACACCTACGGCTACCGCCAGGCCCTGGCCGACGGCGTGGTGCGCCCGGTGGTGTTCGCCGCCTACACCGGCACCTCGCGCTGGCGGAACTCCGCCGGGGAGGTGGTGGCCGCCTCCTTGAGCGAGCCCTCCACCAAGTCGGTGGAGGCGCTGGCGTGGAAGACGGCGCTGGACCCGCGCGGGGACTGGGTGCCGCACGTGATCGCCGCGATGGACGAGCGCCTGGAGCACCTGCGCGAGCACGGCATGCACGACGCCGGCGGGCTGGTGCTGGCCTCCGACCAGGACGACGCCCGCGCCTACGCGAAGATCGTGCAGCGCGTCACGGGGGAGAAGCCCGTGCTGATCCTGTCCGACGACCCCAAGGCGTCGAGCAAGATCCAGGACTTCGCCGACGGCGACCAGCGCTTCGCGGTCTGCGTGCGCATGGTCTCCGAGGGCGTCGACGTGCCGCGCGCGGCGTGCCTGGCGTGGATGACCTCGTACCGCACCCCGCTGTTCTTCGCCCAGGCCGTCGGGCGCGTGGTGCGCGCCCGCGCCCGCGGGGAGTCGGCCACGGTGTTCCTGCCCGCGGTGCGCCCGCTGCTGGCGCTGGCCGCGGAGATGGAGACCGACCGGAACCACGTCATCCCGCCGCCGCCGAGCGTCACCTCCGAGGAGGTGGACGAGGGCGGGCTGGACCTGCTGCCCGCGCCCGAGCGCGAGCCCGGTCAGGCCCAGGAGTACGAGGCGCTGGAGGCGCAGGCGGAGTTCGCGCACGTCCTGCACGGCGGCAGGGCCCTGCTGGGCACCGAGACCGCGCCGCTGGAGGTCACCGCCGAGGACGAGGACTTCCTCGGCCTGCCCGGGCTGCTCTCGCCGGAGCAGACCGCGGCCCTGCTCGCCCAGCGCGACGCGGAGATCCGCAAGCGCACGGCCACCCCGCGCGCCGCCGAGGAGGCCGCGGGCGAACCGGCCCCGGCGCCGCAGGAGGAGGACGAGGCGGTCTGGCACACCGCGGCACTGCTGCGCAAGGAGATCCACGGGCTGGTGGGGCGGGTGGCGGCGGGGCGGCAGCTGCCGCACGCCACCGTCTACGCGAAGGTCCGCGCCGCCGTGCCCGGTCCGCCGTCCGCCTCGGCGGGGGTGGACGTGCTGCGCCGCCGGCGCGACCACCTGCTGGCGATGGTGTGAGCCGGTAGGTTCGGACGGTGCCAGAGATCGTCCAGCGGACCATGGTCCGGGGAGCCGTCGACGAGGTGTTCGACGTCTCCCTCGACCTCGACGTCGAGCGCGTGGCGGGCCGGCGGTTCCGGGTCCGCGCCGTCGAGGGGTTCGGGCGCACGAAGGGCCGCATCCAGCTCGGCGAGAGCGTGCGCTGGCGGCTGAAGCTGTTCCGGTTCCTCCCGGTCACGCACACCTCGAACATCGTGGAGCTGGAGCGCCCGCGCCGGTTCGTGGACCGCATGGATTCGGGGGTGTTCGCGCAGTTCCACCACGAGCACGTCTTCGAGCCGGAGGGGCCGCAGATGACGATCATGACCGACCGGATGGCGTGGCGCAGCCCCGCCGGACCGCTCGGGCGGGTGGCCGACGTCCTGTTCGTGCGCCGCACCCTGCGCCGGCTGCTGGCCGACCGCAACTCCGAGATCGTGCGCCGCTTCAGCTGAGCCGGACGGGGTGCCGGTGGAACCCGCCGCCGCCCGCACCCGTTCGACCGGCATGGCCGGGAACGCCCCGGCGGAGGAGGACGACGTGGGTTTTCTCGACAACCTCAGGAGCAAGGGCCTGCTCGCCGGCGACCAGCTGAAGACGCGGGTCGCGCAGTTCAAGAGCAAGGACTTCGCCGAGGCGAGCATGGCGACGTGCGCGCTCATCGCCGCGTCCGACGGCAAGATCGAGCCCTCCGAGCGGCAGAAGACCGCGGCCTTCATCGGCTCCCACGACGTCCTGGCGGCCTTCGACGCCGGGCAGCTGCGCGAATCCTTCGAGCGCTACTGCGGCAAGCTGTCCAGCGACTACGACTTCGGCAAGATCGAGGCCCTGCAGGCCGTCGGCAAGCTGCGCTCCAAGCCGGACCAGGCGCGTGCGGTCGTCCAGGTGGGCGTGCTCGTCGGCGGCGCCGACGGCGACTTCGACGACGACGAGCGCCGCGCGGTGCGCGACGTCTGCCACGCCGTCGGCCTGGACCCCGCGGAGTTCGGCGTCTGATGCTGCGCACGTCCACGACGCGCCGGGCCGGGCGGGGAGCGGCCCGCCCGGCCTGGCAGGCTCGCCTGCCGTGAGCGCACCCGCCGGCTGGTACCCCGACCCCTCGCACCACGCCCAGCTGCGCTGGTGGGACGGCCAGCGCTGGACCGAGCACACCCACGCCGCGCCGCCGGCCGGCGCCGGGCCGGACCTGCGCAAGGACACCGGTCACGCGAACCCGGAGCACCAGGCCCCCCGCGCGCCGCACCCCGGGCCCGGCGGGCTCACCCCGTACGGGGGGAGCCCCTACGGCGACCCGTCCCGCGGGCAGCCGTCCGCGCGCGCCCTGGCCACGCCCGACGGGCAGCCGCTGGGCAACCTCGGGCTGCGGCTGCTGGCGCGCCTGGTGGACTGGGTGCTGGTCTCCGTCATCGCCACCGTCGCGGGCTGGTCCCTGGTGCAGCGCATGTTCGCGGCGATGGACGAGACCACGGCCGGGGCCGCCGCCGGGGACCCCCTGGCCTCGCTGCGCCTGCTGCAGGACCCGGGCTTCACGGCCGCCTCGTCCAGCTTCACGTTCGTGCTGCTGGCCGTCAGCGCCGCCTACACCGTGCTGACGCTGCGCTTCTACGGCGCGACCCCCGGCAAGGCCCTGTTCGGGCTGCGGGTGCGGCACTGGGAGCGGCCCGGGCACCCCACGTGGGGGCAGTCGATCCTGCGCTGGCTGAGCAGCGACCTCCTCGCCCAGCTCTTCTGGCCGTACGCGCTGCTGGACTACCTGTGGCCGACGTGGGACCGGCGCAAGCAGGCCCTGCACGACAAGCCCGGCGGCACCGTGGTGGTGCGCCGCCGCTGAGCGCGCCCCGCCCGGGCACCGCACCCCGCGGGGTGCGGTGCCCGGGCGGGGCGCG
>NZ_JBJLSE010000035.1:0-39503 GCF_050871845.1 Kineococcus arenarius subsp. arenarius | reverse complement strand
CCCCCCCCCCCCCCCCCCCCCCCCCCCCCCCCCCCCCCCCCCCCCCCCCCCCCCCCCCCCCCCCCCCCCCCCCCCCCCCCCCCCCCCCCCCCCCCCCCCCCCCCCCCCCCCCCCCCCCCCCCGGGGGTGGGGGGCTGGGAGGGGCGGGTCAGAGGCCGTAGGTCTCCAGCAGGCGCAGCCACACCTCGCTGACGGTGGGGTAGCTGGGCACGGCGTGCCACAGCCGCTCCAGCGGCACCTCCCCCACGACCGCCACCGTCGCCGAGTGCAGCAGTTCCGCGACGCCCTGGCCGACGAACGTGGCGCCCACCACGACGCGCCGCCGCTCGTCCACGACGAGTCGGGCCCTGCCGGTGTACCCGTCGGCGAGCAGGGAGGCGCCGGCGACGTCGCTGATCGCGTAGTCCACGACCCGCACGTCCAGGCCCTGCTCGCGGGCCTCGCCGGAACGCAGGCCCACCGAGGCCACCTCCGGGTCGGTGAACGTCACCTGGGGGGTCGCCACGCGGGTGGCGGTGGCGGCGTACCGGGACCAGGCGGGCGCCTCGCGGCCCAGCTCGCCGCGGGCGCGGGCGGCGATCGCGTCACCCACGACGCGCGCCTCGTACTTGCCCTGGTGGGTCAGCTGCACCCGCCCCGAGACGTCGCCCACGGCGTGCAGCCACTCGCCCTCCACCCCGGCGACGAGACCGGTGTCGTCCACGTCCAGGCCGCCGCCGTCGGTCAGCCCGACGCTCTCCAGCCCGATCCCCTCGGTGGCGGGCCGGCGGCCGGTGGCCACCAGCAGCTCGTCGGCGAGCACGGTGGACCCGTCCCCCAGCGTCACGGCGACCTCCCCGCCCCCCTCCGCGGTGACGGCGCGCGAGACCGACGCCGGTGAGGCGCCCAGGCGCACGTCCACCCCGTCGGCGCGCAGCGCGTCGGCGACGAGCTCCCCGGCGAAGTCCTCCTCCTTGCCCAGCAGCCGCGAACGCACCAGCAGCGTCACCCGTGAGCCCAGGCGGGCGTACGCCTGCGCCAGCTCCACCGCGACGGTGCCGCCGCCGACGACGGCCAGCCGGTCGGGGACCTCGTCGGCGCTGGTGGCCTCCCGGCTCGTCCACGGGTTCGCCGCCGCCAGGCCCGGCACGTCCGGCAGCACCGGCACCGAACCGGTCGCCAGCACCACCGCCCGGCGGGCGGTCAGGACGGTGGTGCCGCCCTCGCCGGCGACCTCCACGCGGCGCGGTCCGGTCAGCCGGGCGCGCCCGCGCACCAGGCCCAGCCCGGCGGAGTCCAGCCACCGCACCTGCGAGGAGTCGTCCCAGCCGCTGGTGAAGCTCGTGCGCCGGCGCAGCACCGCCGCGGTGTCCAGGCCACCGGTGACGGCTCCCGCGGCCCCCGGCAGGCGCCGCGCGGCGGCCAGCGCGTGCCCGGGCAGCAGCAGCGCCTTGCTGGGCATGCACGCCCAGTAGGAGCACTCGCCCCCCACCAGCTCGTCCTCGACGACCACGACCTCCAGCCCGGTGCGCCCGGCCCGGTCGGCGACGTTTTCACCCACCGCCCCGGCCCCGATGACGACGACGTCGGTCTCCCGTTCCCGTGTGCTCACGACCGGGACGGTACGCAGCCAGCGGCGCGCGCACCACGGGCGGTTGTGGTGTGATCGAGCGGTGGGACGGGCGACGCGGATCGACTTCAACGCCTCACCGCGCCCCACGCTGGGCGTGGAGTGGGAGGTGGTGCTCGTCGACCGCCGCACCCGCGACCTGGCGTCGGCGGCCGCGGAGGTGATGGAGGCCGTGGACCTGCCCGGGCACGAGAGCGGTCCACGGGTCACCAAGGAACTGCTGCGCAACACCCTGGAGATCGTCACCGGGGTGTGCGACACCGTCGCTGAGGCCGCCGAGGACCTGTCGACGTCGCTGACGGCGATCCGCCGCGTGACCGACGCGATGGGCCTGGACGTCGTGTGCTCCGGCACCCACCCGTTCGGCGTGTTCGACAACCAGCTGGTCTCCGACGACCCGCGGTACGTCGAACTCCTGGAACGCACCCAGTGGTGGGGGCGGCAGCTGCTGATCTGGGGCGTGCACGTCCACGTCGGCGTGGACTCCGTGCACAAGGTCCTGCCGATCCTGAACTCCCTGCTGAACCACTACCCGCACCTGCAGGCGCTGTCGGCGTCCTCGCCGTACTGGGCCGGCCACGACACCGGGTTCGCCAGCAACCGCTCGCAGATGTTCCAGCAGCTGCCCACCGCCGGGCTGCCGTTCCAGTTCGGGGCGTGGAGCGAGTTCGAGGGGTACGTCGACGACATGCTCGTCACCGGCGTCATCGACGGCCTGTCCGACGTGCGCTGGGACGTCCGGCCCTCCCCGAGGCTGGGCACCATCGAGGTCCGGGTGTGCGACGGGACGCCCACGCTGTGGGAGCTGCGGGCGCTGACCGCGCTCGTGCACTGCCTGGTCGTGCACCTGGACGCGGAGCTGGAGGCGGGCCGGGAACTGCCGACGTTGCCGCCGTGGCACGTGCAGGAGAACAAGTGGCGCTCGGCGCGCTACGGCCTGGACGCCGAGATCATCGTGGACGCCGCCGGCCGCGAGCGCCTCGTCACCGACGACCTGGACGACTGGCTGACCCGGCTGGAACCGGTGGCGCGCCGGCTGCGCTGCGAGGACGACCTGCGGCTGGTTGAGCGCATCCCGCGCCGCGGAGCCAGCTACCAGCGCCAGCGGGCGGCGTTCGCGGCGGCGCAGCGCGCGGGTTCGGAACGGCCGCTGGTGGACGTCGTGGACTCCCTCGTGGTGGAGATGCGCGAGGACTGAGGCCCCCGGCGGCCGGGGGCCTCAGCAGCGGGCGTTCAGCACCGCGCCCTCAGCACCGGAAGGTGCCGACGAGCTGCTCGAGCCGGGCGGCGGTGCGGGAGACGTCCGCCGCGGTGGTCTCGGTGAGCTCGGCGCTGGTGCTGGTCTGCGCGGCGGCCGCGGCGATGCCGGCGATGTTCGCGGCGATCTCCTGCGAGCCGGAGGACACCTCCCCCACGTTGCGGACCATCTCCGCGGTCGTCGCGGACTGCTCCTCCACCGCCGCGGCGATGGTGGCCTGCAGCCCGTCGATGCGGGCGATGACCTCGCTGATGCCGCTGATCGCGCTGGCCGCGGCCGCCGCGTCGGTCTGGGTCGCGCCCACCCGGCCGGTGATCTCCTCGGTGGCCCGGGCGGTCTGCTGGGCCAGTTCCTTCACCTCGCCGGCCACGACGGCGAAGCCCTTGCCCATCTCCCCGGCGCGGGCGGCCTCGATGGTGGCGTTCAGGGCCAGCAGGTTCGTCTGCTCGGCGATGGAGGTGATGAGCTTGACGACGTCGCCGATCTCGCGGGAGGAGGCCGAGAGGCGTTCCAGGATCGCGGAGGCGTCGGCGGCGCTGCTGACGGCGGCGGAGGCGACGGAGGAGGCCTCGGCGGTGGAGGAGGCGATCTCGCGGATCGCCGCGCTCATCTCGTCGCCGGCGGCGGCGACGGTGGAGATGGAGGTGCTGATCTCCTCGGTGGCCGCGGAGACCACCTGCGACTGGCCCGCTGACTCCTGGGCACCGGAGGACAGCTGACCGGCGACGACGGTGAGCTCCTCCGACGCGGCGGCCAGCGACGTCGCGTCGTCGCCGATCGAGCGCACGACCCCGGCGAGCCTGTCGATGGAGACGTTGGTGGCCGCGGCGAGCCGGCCGACCTCGTCACCGCTGTGGTGGTCCACGCGCTGGTCCAGGCGCCCCTCGGCCAGGCCCTCGATGACCACGACCGTCTTGGCCAGGGCCCGCGACAGCGACCGGGCGATGAGCACGGCGAGGGTCACCGCGGCGGCGAGGCCGACGAGGATCGCGACCACCAGGGAGTTGCGCCCGGACAGGTGGACGGCCTCCGCCTCCTCGGCCGCGGCGGCGGCCTGGGCGTTCTCCATCTCGTCCAGGGCGCTCAGGGCGGCGCTGACCTCCTCGAAGGCCGGGTCGAGCAGGTCGTGCTCGACCTGCACGACGCGGGCGGTGTCGCCCGCCGCGATGGCGGGCAGCATCTCGCCCTCCAGCGCCTCGCGGAACGCCGCGTAGGCGTCCTCGAACGCGGCGCGGGCCCGCTCCTCCTCCGCGGTGCCCTCGAGGAGGGTGTAGGCGCTCCAGGACTCGTCCGCGTCCTCGAGGAGGTCGTCGATCTCCTGCTCGCGCTGCGCCCGGGTGGTGGCGTCGAGGGCGAGCGCCTCCTCCAGGACGACGCTGCGCAGGTCGTTGACGTCGCCGTCGATGTCCGCGAGCTGCGTGGCGGGCACGAGGTTGCGCTCGTAGATGCCGCCACCGGCGTCGTCCACCTGCGCCAGCGCGCTGACGCCGACGGCGCCGGACACGCCCATGGCGACCCCCGCCGCGGCCACCGCGGTGAGCACCTTGGTCGCGACCGGCAGGTCCGCGAACCTGCCCCGCACGCCCCTGCGCCCCTGACCGTCCCCAGTGCCCACCATGACGACTCCACTCCTCGGTGCTCCAGCCGCCGCTCACTCGACGACGTCGCACCGGGGTGATCGGCACGCGGACCGGGGAGGTCCAGTGTTCAACGCCTCCCTCACCCGAACGGGTCACGACGACGGGCCGGGCGGGGCCGGGCGAGCGGGTCCGGCAGGAGTGGGCGGGCCGTCTCCGCGGCGAGGAGCACGCGCGCCCGGCCGGCGGCCTTGGCCCGGTACAGCGCCTCGTCGGCACGGGCCGTCAGCTCGGCACCGCTCTCGGCCCCGTCCCACCGGGCCACGCCGGCGGAGAACGTCTGCCCCGCGGGCGTCGCCGGGCCCAGGCGCTCGACCAGCGGCCGAGCGCGGTCCAGGTCGTACCCGGGCAGCAGGACGGTGAACTCCTCCCCGCCCCAGCGCACCAGCACCGCGCCGCTGCCGTCCAGCTCCCGGCCCCACGCCGCCGACGCCTGCAGGAGGAGCCGGTCACCGGCCTGGTGGCCGAAGGTGTCGTTGAAGGACTTGAAGCGGTCCAGGTCCAGGACCGCCAGGCACAGCGGGGTGCCGTCCTCGCGGGCGCGCTCCTGCATCCGCGCCAGCTCGGCGTCGCCGCTGCGCCGGTTGGCCAGCCCGGTCAGGGCGTCCGTGCGGGCCAGCGCGGTCAGCTGCACCGCCTGGCTCTGCAGGTGGGCGACGAGACCGGACATGCGCCAGACGACGAGCAGGAACAGCGCCACCGAGCTGCACGCCACGGCCCACCCGGTCAGGCGCAGCCCCAGCGCGAGCTGGAGCATCAGGGTCACCGGGGACAGCAGGCTGGCCGCGGTCAGCGCCACCAGCCTGCCGCGCCCGACGGTGACACCGGTGGGGGGCTGCCGGTCGGTCATCCGGCGCATCGAGGGGTGCAGCGCCGCGGCCCCGTAGCAGGTGTAGGCCGCCAGCCACACCCCGTCCAGCACGCGCTCGCCGTCACCGCCGTTCAGCGAGAGCAGCTGGAAGGCGCAGTCCGCGAGCAGGGTCAGACCCGCCGCGGCCGCCAGCAGCGCGAACGACGCGTTGCGCGCCCCGCGGGTGGTGAGCAGGCGCACCAGCAGGGCCAGCAGCAGCACGTCACCGACCGGGTAGGCGGCGGCCACCACCCGGGCGGTCGGCGTCGCCTGGACGTCGCCGAGCGCGGGCTGCACCAGGAAGACCCACATCAGCAGGCCGAACCCGACGGTGAAGATGGCGCTGTCGATCAGGCCGTCCCGGTCGCGCCCGCCGCCGCGGGCGCGGACGAACCGCCAAGCGCCCCAGGCCAGCAACGGGTAGGTGATCAGGTAGAAGACGTCGGCGACGGACGGGAACGGGTTCCGGTGGAGCACCTCGGCCACGACGACCCACGCCAGGTCCCCCGCCGCCCAGGACGCCACGCCTGCCGCCAAGCACCACCACGCGCCGGCGTGCCGCGGCCGGTGCCGGCGGACCCCCACCACCACGGCTGCGACCCCGCCCCAGGAGACGAGGGCGTACACGCCGTCGCGGACCGCGCCCGCGGGCAGCAGCACGCACCCCAGCGCGGCCACCGCGCCGGCGGCGAGCAGCGCGCGCCAGGGCGGGCGGAGGCCGGCGGGTCGCACGCCGGTGCATCGACGCCTCCCCGCACCGGCTTGACCCCCCGGCCCGGCTCAGCCCGCGAGGACCTGCGCGACGGGGACGGACGGCAGGCCGTGCGCGGCGGCGACCTCCGCGCTGGTCAACTGCCCGGCGTGGGCGGACAGCCCGTGCGCCAAGGCCTCGTCCGCGGTCAGCGCCGCGCGCCAGCCGGAGTCCGCCAGGCGCACCACGTACGGCAGGGTCGCGTTCGTCAGGGCGTGGGTGGAGGTGTGCGGGACGGCACCGGGCATGTTCGCCACGCAGTAGAACACCGAGCCGTGCACGGTGAACGTCGGCTCGTCGTGCGTGGTGGGCCGGGTGGACTCGAAGCAGCCGCCCTGGTCGACGGCGATGTCCACCAGCACCGACCCGGGGCGCATCTGCGCCACCAGTTCGTCGCCGACCAGTTTCGGCGCGCGGGCGCCGGGCACCAGGACGGCGCCGATCACCAGGTCGGCGCTGCGCACGGCGCGCGCCAGCTCGAAGGCGTTGGAGGTGGTGGTGCGCACCGCCCCGCCGAAGCGGGCGTCGACCTCGCGCAGCTTGGGGATCGACAGGTCCAGGACCGTCACCTCCGCGCCCATGCCCAGGGCGATCCGCGCGGCGTTCTGCCCGGAGACCCCCGCGCCGATCACCACGACGTCCGCTCCCCGCACGCCGGGCACCCCGCCCATCAGGACGCCGCGGCCGCCGCCGGCGTTCATCAGGTGGTACGCGCCGACCTGCGGAGCGAGCCGGCCGGCGACCTCGCTCATCGGCGCCAGGAGGGGCAGCGAGCGGTCGGGCAGCTGCACGGTCTCGTAGGCGATCGCGGTGGTGCCCGAAGCCAGCAGCGCCTCGGTGCAGGAGCGCGAAGCCGCCAGGTGCAGGTAGGTGAACAGCACCTGCCCCTCGCGCAACCGGTGGTGCTCGGGCTCGATCGGCTCCTTGACCTTCAGCAGCAGCTCGGCCTCCCCCCACACCTCCTCCACGTCCGCGACGACCTTCGCGCCGGCCGCCTCGAACTCGGCGTCCGGCAGGGAGCTGCCCTCCCCCGCGCCCGCCTCCACCAGGACCTCGTGGCCGTGACCGACCAGTTCGTGGACGCCCGCGGGCGTCAGCGCCACGCGGTGCTCGCGGTTCTTCACCTCGCGGGGAACGCCGATGCGCACTTCGAACCTCCGGGTCAGGGGCGTGACGGTCCTCACCAGGGTGAAGATGTGCTGAGCGGACGGCAAGGAGATCGAAGGTCGTTCGGTACGGTTCGGAGATGACGACGGGTCCTCCAGAAGGCGGTGCAGAGCGGGCTGTCCCGCCGAAGAACGTTCGACCGGCCGTGGACGCGGTCGACCGCGCGATCCTGCACGTCCTGGCCGAGGACGCGCGGATCACCAACGCCGCCCTCGCCCAGCGGGTCGGCATCGCCCCCTCCACCTGCCTGCTGCGGGTGCGCGCCCTGCGCGCCTCCGGCGTCATCCGCGGTTTCCACGCCGACGTCGACCCCGACGCCCTCGGCCTGCACCTGCAGGCGATGATCGCCGTCAGGCTCGCCGCCCACGCCCGCGGCAGCATGGGTCCCTTCGTGGCCCGCATCCGCCGCCAGCCCGAGGTCCTCGACGTGTACTTCGTGGCCGGCGCCAACGACTACCTCCTGCACGTCGCGGTCACCAGCACCGGCGCCCTGCGCGAGTTCGTCGCCGAGCACCTCTCCCGCGACCAGGACGTCGCCCTGACCGAGACCAGCCTGATCTTCGAGCACACCCGCGCCGCCGGGCGCTCGTGACGCTCCTGCGGGTGCGGGGCCGCCCCGCGGTGCCTAGCGTCGGGGCATGAGCCAGCAGAACGACGAACCGACCCTGGACAACGTGATCGAGCCGGAGATCGCCGCCCCGCGCGACCGGCAGGAGCACGGCAAGATGCCGGCGCGGCCGAACGACGACGAGCTGGAGATGCGCGTCGAGCACGAGCGCCGTGAACTCGGCCTCACCGAGGAGCCGGACGAGATCCCGCCCGCGACGGACTGAGCGGTCCCACCGAGGACCTGCGCTCCGCGCCTCCCCCGCACGCGGCGGCCCGGTCCCCGGCCGGGGGGTGGGGTTGTCGGCGCCCGGCACCCCCACCCCCCGAACCCGTCCCCGGATCGTCGACGAAAATGTTGACAATCCTGCTGAGTCGCTGAGAGCCTTCCGGCGCGCACAGGGGAGTGCACAGCGTCACGAGACCTCCACGGTTCCGGTGCGCCCGCCCCGTGCACGCAGCACGGCGGGCACGGCGACGCGGGAACCCCGCACCGGTCCGCCGCAGGTCCCCGACGAGGAGGTCACCATGCGGATCACAGCGGGACGACCGCGATCCACCCCCGGACGACGTCCCCGGGCGCTCGCCGGCACCGTCATCGCCGCCCTGGCGGTGATGACCACCGCCGGTGCGCCGGCCGTCGCAGCACCCACCGGCACCACCGACGCCGCCACCACCGGCGGCGACGGGCTCGCGAACCTGCGAGCCGTCGCCCCCGTCCTGGACTGCTCGGCCGTGACCGGTCTGGACCTCAGCGGAGCCACCGACGCGGCCGTCACCATCGAGTCCGCCACCGTCGTCACCACCGACACCCCGGCGCCGTACTGCGCCGTCGAAGGCACCATCGCCCCCGCGAACACCTTCGTCGTGCACCTGCCCGTCCAGGGCTGGACCCAGCGCTACCTGCAGACCGGGTGCGGCGGCCTGTGCGGCTCCGCCGAGATCAACCCCGGCCAGGCCGCCGGGTGCGAGCCCGTCACCGACGGCACCATCGCCACCGCCACCACCGACATGGGGCACCAGGGCCAGTCGGACGGCTCCTGGGCCGCCGGGAACCCGCAGGCGCAGATCGACTTCGCCTACCGCGGGGTGCACGCGACCGCGCAGGTCGCCAAGGCGCTCATCACCCGCTTCTACGGCCGGCCCCCCGTCTTCAGCTACTTCACCGGCTGCTCCGACGGTGGCCGTGAGGCGCTCATGGAGGCCCAGCGCTACCCCGAAGACTTCGACGGCATCGCCGCCGGGGCGCCCGCGAGCAACATGGCCGTGCAGAACACCTTCCACCACGCGTGGAACGTGCTCGCCAACCAGGACGAGAACGGCGAGCCCGTCCTGCTGGCCGGGAAGCTGCCGCTGATCCACGCGGCCGTCGTGGGCAGGTGCGACGACCTCGACGGGCTGGTCGACGGGCTCCTCGCAGACCCGCGCCGCTGCGACTTCGACCCGGCCACCCTGGTCTGCGCCACCGATCAGGACCCCGCCACGTGCCTGTCGGCCGAGGAGGCAGACGTCGTCCGCCGCCTGCACGACGGCGCCACCACCGCCGACGGGGTGCGCCTGGAGCAGGCGATCTCCCACGAGTGGGGTTCCGAGCTCGACTGGACCCTGTTCGTGCCCGCCGCACCGGGTGAGACCACGTTCAGCGAGCAGATCGCACTGTCCTACCTGCGTCACCTCGCGCACCCGAACGACCCCGACCCCGACTACCAGCTCTCCGACCTCGAACTCACCGAGGCGTCGTTCTGGGAGGCCGTGCAGTCGTCCACCTACATGGCCGCCCTCGACCCGGACCTCACCCGCTTCGAGCAGAACGGCGGGAAGCTGCTGCTGTGGCACGGCTGGTCCGACCAGCACATCAGTCCCCAGGCGACGCTGCAGTACTACGACACCGTGCGCAGCACCATGGGCGCCGAGGTGACCGAGGACTTCGCGAAGCTGTACCTCTTCCCCGGCCTGGCGCACTGCTCCGGCGGCCTCGGGCCGGACACCTTCGACGTGCTCACCCCCGTGATGGCCTGGGTGGAGACCCGCACCGCCCCGGGCGAGAGCATCGCCTCGAAGGTGCAGGAGGACGGCACCGTGACCCGCACCCGGCCCGTCTACCCGTACCCGGCGGTGGCGCGCTACGACGGTTCCGGCAGCCCCGACGACGCCGCGAACTTCACCTCCTCCACGCCCGCCGGTGAACCCGCCGTCGGGTACGAGTGGCTCGGCCAGGGGCTGTACTCCTCCGGCTACCAGGCGACGTGCCGGGTCGTCGACGGCCAGCTGGTCTGCGACCCGCGGCAGCTCGTGCTGCCTCCGGCCTGACCGCGTCGGGGGAACCGATCACGGCACCGTGACCGGCCCCTCCTCCGGGGAACCCTCCCGGAGGAGGGGCCGGTCACGGTGCCGGGTCGCCCACGACGCCGGGGTCGGTGTCCCAGCAGCACGGCACCCCCACCACCTTCACCTCCACCGTTCGTCCGGGAGAACCCCACCCCGCGCCCGGGCGAGCTGCGAGAGGTTCCCGGGTGCTGCGGTGGACGGCGTCCGGAGCTCGCGCCGAACGCGACGGGAGACGAACGCACCGGCGACGGCGCGAGCGGAGAGCCGACCGCCGCAGCAGCCGGGGACCGCACCACGGCGACCACGGGAACGCACCCGGGCGACCGCGGGAACCCGAGGCAGAGGCGGTTTCAGCCGGTGAACGCGTGCGCCACGACCGGCAGCACCACCGTCATGAGCAGCGCGTTCAGCACCATCGCCGCGCTGGACCACCCGCCGGCGACGTGGGAGTGCGCCAGGGCCCGCGCGGTGCCGATCCCGTGGGAGACGGCCCCGATGGCGAAACCCCGGGCCCGGCCGTCGTCGACGCGGACGCGGTCCAGGAGCCACGGCCCGACGGTGGCACCCAGCACCCCGGAGACGAGGGTGAGCACGACGGCGAGGGTGGTGTTCGCGCCGATGGTCGCGCCGACGGTGACGGCGACGGGCGTGGTGACCGAGCGCGGCAGCGCGGTCAGCAGGATCTCGTCGGAGACGCCGAAGGCGACGAGGGAGCCGACGGTGACGGCGACGCTGACGGTGCCGGTGACCAGCAGGGTGACGAGGACGGCGGCGCGGTCGGCGAGCAGCGCCGCGCCCGAGCGCAGCAGCGGCAGGGCCAGCGCCACGGTGGCGGGGCCGAGCAGCAGGGTCAGGACGGAGACGGAGGCGAGGTACTCGTCGTAGCCGATGCCGAGCAGTTCCAGCGCGACGGTGACGGCGATCATCGCCACGAGGACGGGGGCGAGCAGGGCGGGCCGGCCCAGGCGGCGGTGCAGGGCGTCGGCGCCGAGGTAGGCGGCCAGCGTGAGGGCGAGCCCGAAGCCGGGGGCGTGGACGAGGGCGTTCACGGCGCCGCCGGTGCGGTGGTGCGGCGCCGCAGCAGCGCCTGCAGGAGGACGCCCGCCACGACGAGCCCGGCGGCGAAGGAGCCGACGACGGAGACGGCGAGGGGTGCGGCGTTCTCCGCGAGGGCGCTCAGCTGGGTGAGGGCCCCCACGCCCGGTGGGATGAACAGCAGCTGCAGGTGCCGCAGGAGCGGGTCGGCCGCGGGCTGGGCGCGGGCGACGAGTCCGCGGTGGCGGGCGCCGACGGCGAGGAGGACGACGAGGCCGACGACGGCGCCGGGCACGGGCAGGCCGGTGAGGTCGACCAGGAGCGTGCCGAGCAGTTGCAGGCCGAGCAGCAGGGCGAGCGCGGCGAGGGCCGCCGGCACGTGCCGGCCCCAGCCGAGGTGCTGCGGGGGGTTTTCACCGGGTGCGTCCACCGGGTCAGGGTGCCAGGACTCCGGACGGGCGACGGCACCGTCCGACGAAAGTAGGTTGCCTCGCCATCTAGGTGGCGTCACCATCGTGTTCGTGACCACCACCGGGGACTCCCCCGCCTGGCCGGCCCAGTGGCTGCGCGGCGTGCTCGACCTCGCCGTCCTGGCCGTCGTCGCACGCGGCGAGACGTACGGGTACCGCATCGGCGCCGACCTGGCCGCACTGGGGCTCGGCGCCGTCAAGGGCGGCACCCTCTACCCGCTGCTGGCCCGCCTGGAGGACGCCGGCGACGTCACCTCCACCTGGCGCGAGGGCGAGTCCGGCCCGGGCCGCAAGTGGTACGCGATCACCCCGGCCGGAGCTCGCCGGCTGTCCGAGGAGGGCGCGCAGTGGCGCACCTTCGCCCACCTGACCAGCGACCTCGTCCACGAGGTCCCCACCGCCGGAGGCACCCGATGACGAACTCCCCCCACGGCACCCCGGCGCTCGGCCGCACCGCGGAACGCTGGTGCGAGGACCTGGTGATCGCGCTGCGGCTGCGCGACGTGCCGGGCGGGCGCATCGGCGCCGTCCTCGCGGAGGTCCGCGCCCACCTGGCCGACAGCGGCGAGGACCCCGCCGAGGCGTTCGGAGAACCCGGCGAGTACGCCGCCGCCCTGGCCGCCGCCCCGGCACCCACCCGGCGTGAGCGCGCCCTGGAGTTCGCGCGCAGGCTCGCGCTCGTCACGGGGAGCTGGTGGGCCGTGGGCGGCGCCGGCGCCCTGCTCGGCGGTGGGGCTGCGCGCATCACCGCGCCCTCGCTGCTGGTGTGCGCGGTGGTGGCGTTCATCGGCCCCCGCCTCGTCGAGCGGCTGGCGACCGCTCGCGGCGCCGCGGGCCTCGCCCAGGCCGCCGGGGCCGGTGCCGCCACCTCCGTGCTGGCCATCGCGGCAGCGCTCGCGGACCACCGCACCGACGCCCTGTCCACCCCCGTGCCGGCGCTGGCGCTGCTGCTCCCCGGGCTGGTGCTGGCGTCGTGGGGCGCGCTGTCGGGCGGGTCCCTGCGCCCCGACCCGGTCGTGGACCCGCTCGCGAGCCCCGCAGCCGTGCGCCGGGAACGGCGCGACAGCGCCGCCCAGCTCGCCGTGGCGTGGGGTGCGGTGGTGCTGCTCGCCCTCGTCGCCGTGGCGATCGGCGCGCTGACGCCCACCCCCGCACCCGCGGCGGTGGGTCAGGAGGCGTCGTCCACCGCGGCCCGGGACCGGGGAACCGAGGAGATCGCGCGTTCGGGGACGGCCGCGGCGACGCCACGACTTCACGGACATGCTTGATGCGTGGGTGGTCGACCTTCCCGCTCCCGGTCCGTGCTGTCGCTGCCGTACTGGGTCAAGACCTCTTGCTCGGGGTGCCTGCTCGCACGGAGTGCCGGCGGGTCCACTCCAGTAGCGTCAGGTCGATGGCTCCCGTCCCAGGCTCCGGCCGGCGCCTGCGGGGCCGTCTGCTCTTGCTGTGCGGTGCCGTCCTGCTCGCCGTGACCGGCGAGATGCTGCCGGCGGGGCTGCTCGCGGTGATGGCCGACGACCTCGCGGTGAGCCGTTCCGCAGTGGCCGGCGTCGTCAGCGCCTACGCGGTCGTGGTCGCGGTCGCCGCCGTCCCCCTCACCGTCCTCACGGCCCGGTGGCCACGTCGTCGCCTCCTGCTGGGCTGCTTGGTCGGCTTCGCGGTGAGCAACGCGGCGATGGCGTCCTCGAGCGCGCTGCCCGCCCTGATCGCCGCGCGGACGCTGGGAGGGCTGACGCACGCGGTGCTGTTCTCGGTGGTCACCGGTTACGCCACCCGCCTGGCCCCGGCCCGCCTCACGGGCCGGGCGGTCTCCCTCGTCCTCGCGGGCGGCACCGTCGCCTTCGTCCTGGGCGTGCCCCTGGGCACCTGGCTGGGCAGCCTGCTGGGCTGGCGCACCGCCTTCGCGGCCCTCGCCGTCGCAGCGGTCCTGCTGGTGCTGGCCACCCCCCTCGTCCTGCCGGTGCTGCCCGCTCCACCAGCACCCGATCCGCCCGCGCCCACCCGGCGCGAAGGCGCCGGGCCCGCAGCCGCCGGGCCCGTGGAGCAGCGGCGGTACCGGGTCCGCTCCGGGCTCGGTGTGATCGCGGGGTTCGTCCTGCTGATCATGCTCGGCCACTCCACCCTCTACACCTACGTCTCCCCGGTCCTGCTGGACGCCGGCCTGACCCAGGCCGGCGTCGGCCCGGCGCTGCTCCTGTACGGCGCCGCCGGTCTGCTGGGGATCTGGGGCGCCGGCCGCCTCGCGGACCACCGACCCCGCGCGGGCCTCACCGGTTTCACCGCGGTGCTGCTGCTCGCCCTGGTGCTGCTGGCCGCGGTCGCGGGCCGCACGTGGGCGACGGTGCTCGTGCTACCGCTGTGGGGTGCGGCCTACGCCGGCATGCCGGGCTTCTTCATGAGCGCCGCGGTCCGCGCCTCGCGCACCTCACCCGACACCAGCGCGGCGGTCGTCAACGCCGCCAGCAACGCGGGCATCGCCCTCGGCGCCTTCGGCGGCGGGCAGGTCATCACCCGCGCGGGCGTGGACGCCCTTCCCCTCCTGGCGGCGGTCCCAGTGGCCCTGGCCCTCCTCGTCATCGCGGTGCGGCACCGTCCTGCCGACCCGTCGAAGCAGCAGGAGACCGAGGCCCCGGTCGCCGGTCGGTGAGGACGACGCGGGATCGACCGGTCACGTACCGCCCCGTCCTCGAGCGGTCGGAACCCCTTCGACCTCATGCATGGTCACGCCGTGTTCCGGGCGCGATTGTGTTTGGCGACTTCACGGTTCTGTCGACGAGCGCTCACGTTCCTAGCCCAGCCGGGCCGTCTCCCCACGGCTAGGTTGAACTCGTGTCGCAGCACCGCCCGCTCACCCGGGCAACCGGAACACTCCTCGGTCTGGCCCTGCGCTCGGCCGCCCGTCGGCGCACCGACACCAACCCCGCGAACATCCTGGCTTCGGCGCGAGCGGTGATGTCAGGACGCACCTACTGCACCCTCATTACCAGCGGCGAGCAGGGCCCCTCGGCCCGTGTGGTCGAGCCCTTGGGCCCCGATGCGGACCTCGCGCTGCGGGTGGGAACCTCCACCACCTCTCGCAAGGCCCGTCAAGCAGCGTCCTCGCACTCGGCGCTACTGGCCTACGAGTCCCACCGCGACCGCGCCGGCGTCATCGCCCACTGCACCGCTGACCTGATCAGCGACCGGGCGCTGTGCTGGCAGTGGTTCTCACCCACCTGGCGGGCGTTCTGGCCGGCCGGCCCGGACGACAAGGACTTCATGCTCATCCGCTGCTTCCCCCACCTGCTGGAGGTGTGGGACGTGCGCCGCGGAGTGACACCAGAGCCGTTCGGGCTGCGCTCGGCGCGAATCCAGCGCGACGGTGACACCTGGGTTCCTGCGCACGAGTGAGCCGAGCTGGACTACTCGGCGCCACATCCCTCCCCGGATCGCGCCATGTGCGGATTTCCCGAGCCCGCGGGCACCGCGCGGAACGTCCGCACATGGCGCGTTGAGTGCGCGATCCTGAGCAGCCGTCGGCGTCCGCTCGTGTCGGTGACCACGCGGCCACACGTTGAGCGCCGCAACTGGTTCAGTGCTCCCGCAACGTCAACGTCAGCACCACCTCCGCACGCCGCACGCTGCCACGGGCGCTCCACTCGACAGGTGCCCTCACGGTGAAAGACGCCTGCCCGGCGAGGCTGCCGGGGATGTCCGGCCAGACCCACCACCCGTCGAACGGCCAGAGCAACCCCAATCGTCTGGATCACGGCACAGCGCATCCGGGCGCGGCTCCCACGCCTGGCCTCCCGAGGCGCTGTCGAGCACCAGAGCAGCCCCAGCCGACGTCACCCGCTGCGACAGCGTCCACACCAGGGCATAGCGGCTCGCCCCCGAGGGCCCCACGAAGTCCAAGCTCACCGGGAAGGGCGGCTCACGAAAGTCGTCCATCTCGTCCTGGTCGTGCTGCAGCACGTGGTCGGGAGTTGCCACCAACGCGACACGCGGCAGCGGCAGGTCAGCGCCGGTCCCTTGCATGCGCACGGATGCTCTGACGGAAAAGCGCGCTCTGCTGGCCATGCAGCACAGGCTGCCCGACAGGTCCGGCCCGTACCGATGCTGAACTTGCCCGGCAGAGCACACGGCCGGGACGTGTGCTCGCTTATGCCGCCCTCCGGGCGCGATCATGGTTGGCTGACTTCACGCCTATGTCGACGACCGCGCATCTCGTGAGCCGTACGGCCGCAGCACCTGCACGACGTGCGGGCCTGACCGCACGACACCGATCATGACCGGGTGAGCATGAGCCTGCGCACCGACACCGCACCAGCGGCCTGGCTCCGGGACGACCCTCAGCCCTGGAACCGGCTGGTCACCTCGGGGCCGGCCGGGTTCCCCACCTACGCGCGGCTGCGCTTCCTGCCCGACCCCACCGGCCCCGGCCAGAGCGAGAACGACGCCGGCGACTCACTCGTGCAGATCTCGGAGACCGAGCAGTTGCGCCGCGCACTCGACGTCCTGGCCGCGTTCACCACCACCCCGCACGAGTGCTTCTTCCTGCTGTGGGACGGCTGGGGCCTGCACCCCGCCGGTCCCAGCCACCCCGCGCACGACGATCGGGGCACCTGGCCGCGCCTGCCCGGCGGCCCGGGCACCGACAGCGGTCGGCGCCGCCTCGACGACAGCGCCCCGCTGCTGCAAGAACCCCCGGCCGGATTCGCGCCCGGACTGCAGCCGCGATCGGCGCATCCCGGGCCGTCACAGGAGCACCCGGCGCAGGTGCGCCTGCCGAACCGGGGCTACTACCTCTTCGCCGGCAGTACCGGCGACGTCGGCGATTGGGGCCCGGACCTGCCACTGGGGCCGAGCGGCCACGCCCCCGATCCGGCATTCGTCTGGCCCGCCGATCACGCCTGGTGCCTCGTGCGCGACGTCGACCCGCACTACGCCGGCATCGGTGCCGACCCGGCAGCCATCGACGCGCTCACCCAGCACTCCGGGCTCGACGTCGTCGCGGCTGATCCGGCGCAGGAGCAGCCCCACTACCGGTGATCTGGACTCGCAGACCCAGCCCCACACATCCGCTCATCCCGCCGACCGGTGCTTCGACCGTGACGGGCTGCAGGCGGGATCGACTCCAGGCACCGGAGTGCCGTGACCAAGTCGAGGAGTATGGACGTGCAGCCTGCAGCCGACACCTTGGGCCTGGGCGGCACTTGCACCGACCCGGTCCGGAAGGTCACCGTCACCCTCACCGCACTCGAGCGCGACCTCCTGCGCAGCTGGTGGGTACGCCGGCTGCAGTTCATCGCCCACGCCGGCGCCGCCGCCATGGTGACCACCCAGAACTACTCCCGCCTCGAGCACTCCCTCGGCGTGCTGGCCCTGGTCAGCCACTTCCACCCCGGCGACGTCCTGACCCGCGCCGGTGCGCTGCTGCACGACATCACCTCAGCGCGCCGCGCGTCGTGGGCGAACCGCCCGGTGCCCGCGCAGCGCGGGTCGCCGCCCGACTACCGCCTACGCCGATGAACTTCGTCATCCACCGAGCAGGGCAAGCGTCCTGACCACGGCAGAACCTGCACGGAGTCAACGCTCGAGGCGGTACCGGGCGCACCGTCGAGCTTGCGTCAGGAAGAAGACCGCCGCGGCGGTGAAGGCAGCGGCAGGCAGGTAGCCCAGGGTCTTCTCCCCGCTGAGGGCATCGACCCACGACGGCGCCGAAAGCGCCGAGAAGGCCACCGCCAAGGCGATCCACGTCCCCGGCCTCTGCGTCCAGGGCACCGTCTGCTGCGTGGCGTGTCGCTGCATCATGCGATCGACCCTGCCCGACGAGGCACCGAGCTCCGTCCTCCGATGGTCGCGGTGTCGATCAGCTCATGGATGACCGCAGGCGATCTGCCGGTCACGGCGCAGAGCGGGGTGCTCGCTCACGGCGCCGCCAGGGCGTGGCTCCGTGCCGGCACGCACGACGGCCGCCGGGTCGAAGGACCCGGCGGCCGTGGACGTGCTGGTCGATCCGGCAGTCGCCTCTCGGCGAGCGGCCGCTCGAAGCGGCTGAAGGTGAGGCCCGGGGACGTGCAGCGGAACGACCACCCCCTACAAGCACCACCACCGCACCGGCATTCCCTGAACGCCCCCGCTCTGCCAGCGCTCCACGCCGACTGCGGAGAACCCCGCACCGACGCCTCGCAGCGGCACGATCGACACCCGAGCGACCCCGCTCGTCCAGGGGATCGAGGACGTCGCCGAGGACGGGAAGTCAGTGGTCCTGGCGCTGTCACTCCGCTCAGGATGCCGTGCATGAGCGATCACGACGCCGGTGCGGCGATCGAGCAGGAAGAAGTGCTGGTGGGTGGCAACACGGGCGGCGCCGTGCGCGTCGGCAACACCGTCCGCCGCCGTGCCGGTGCCTGGAGCCCGACGATCCAGCGGTTCCTGCGGCACCTGAGGCAGCACGGCCTGCACTGGGTCCCCGAGCCCCTCGGTCGTGACCGGGACGGACGCGACAGCGTCTCCCACCTGGCCGGTGAGGTGCCGCAGTACCCGCTGCCGGAGTGGACCTGGAGCGAAGACGTCCTCATCGACGCGGCCGTGCACCTGGCCCAGCTGCACGCAGCCGGCGCCGACTTCGACACCACCGGCGCCACGTGGCAGCTTCCCGCCCACGAGCCGGTCGAGGTCGTCTGCCACAACGACTTCGCCCCCTACAACATGGTCTTCACCGGTGGTCGGCTCACGGGGGTCATCGACTGGGACACCGCCTCTCCCGGGCCGCGGGTCTGGGACCTGGCCTACCTCGCCTACCGGTTGGTGCCCCTGACCGACCCGGCCAACGGCGACGGCCTGCGCAACGGCACGACCCGGCGAGCCCGACGCCTGCGCCTGCTCTGCGACGCCTACAGCCGCGACCACGACCACCGCCTGGCCCCGGCAGACGTGCTCCCCACCGCCGTGCAGCGCCTGCACGACCTCGCCGGCTTCACGCAGACCCGCGCCGACGCCGGCCGAGGGGACCTGCGCAGCCACGCCGACCTCTACCGGCGAGACGCGGCGTGGATCACCGCCCACAGCGGGGCCCTGGACGGCACCGCCGACTGAGCCCGTCGCAGCAGCCGACACGACGCACCGATGACTCCCGCACGCCTGCCCGGTCCCACGACCATGAGCGCCGTGCCCTCGCCGCTGTCCCCCGCCCAGACCACCGCCGCCGTCGCCGGTGAACGACTGCGCCTGGCCGACTGGGCGGCGGCCCTGACCGAGCAGCAGTGGCAGACCCCCTCGCTGTGCCCGGCGTGGACGGTGCGCGACGTCCTGGCCCACCTGACCACCACCACCCGCCTGACCCTGCCCCTGCTGGCGCGCGAGGCGATCCGGGCCCGCGGCTCCTTCGACCGCATGGAGGTCGACCTGGCCGCTGCCCGAGCCCAGCGCTACAGCACCGCCGAGCTGCTGCAGCAGCTGCGCGCCAGCGCTGCCTCCAGCCGGCGCTTCCCCGGCAGCAGCCCCCTGGACCCCCTGATGGACCTGGTCGTCCACGCCCAGGACATCGCCCGACCCCTGCACCTGCCCTGCTCCTCACCCGCCCACGTCGTCACCGCCTGCTTGGAGCACGTGGTCGGCAACCGCTTCATGGGCGCGCCGAAGCGCGTGGCGGGGCTGCACCTGGTCTCCACCGACTCCGGCTGGACGCACGGCACCGGCAGCGGACGGGACGGCGGCGAGGTGCGCGGGCCCGACCTGGACCTGCTGCTGGCGATCTCCGGCCGCCGCGCCGGCCTGGACGCGCTGTCGGGCCCGGGCGTGGACGTCCTGCGCGAGCGACTGCAACCGGCGTGAACTCCTGGGCAGCACGCACGGTCCTGTCGCTGGCCACGCGCGATCACGGCTGAACGCGGCTCCGCGGTCCCGCCCCGTGCTGCCGGTCACCGGAACCGCGGTGACCACACCCGACCCGGGCGTTCGGCGACCGCGTCGCAGCCCGTCAGTCGTGGCGCCTGCGCACCTCACGCTCCCCTGACCCGTCCCAGTCCGTCCAGGCGGTGACGTGGCCCGGCAGGATCAGCGCAGCCAGGAGGGTGCGGGCCCCAGCCCCAGGCGGTGGCGAGCCGCCTCCTCCGAGGGGCTGTGCGGGCCGAGCAGGGCCCGTGCGGCCCGCAGCTGGCCGCGCGCCGCCGTCAGCCGGGCCCGCTCGCGCCGGCCACGCACCGCGCGGCCCGGCACGCCCGCCAGGGGCGCCACCGCCGGGGACAGCAGCAGTTCCCCCGCCCCCGCCAGACCGGAGTAGAAGACCGCCTCCGCGCGCCCCAGACCGGGCGGGGAGGACAGGAACCGCAGCAGGTGCGCCGGCACCGCTTCCAGGGCGGGCACGAACGCGGCCAGCGCCTCGGCCAGCTCCGCCTCGCTGCCCGGCAGGTCCGTGGCTCCCAGGGCGTGCGCGGTGCGCGCCCACTCGCGCACGTACGCGTCCGGCCAGCGCCGCCCGAACCGCGCGGCCGGGTCGTCGGCGCCGACCTCGCGGCGCGCGGCGAGGAACGCGTCGGTGAAGACCAGGTGCACCCAGCGCAGCAGGTCCGGGTCGCCCGCGGAGTACGCGCGCCCGTCGCCGGTGGTGCCGCGCACCCGCTCGTGCGCCCCCCGCACCCGGGCCGATTCCCGCTCGGCCAGCTCCGCCGAGCCGAACGTGCACACCACGAGCCAGCGCGCCGTCCCCGCCAAGCGGCCCCAGGGGTCGCGCCGGTAGTCGGAGTGCCGCTGCACGCCGGCCATCGCCAGCGGGTGCGCGCCCTGGCCCAGCAGCGCCACCACCCCGCCGACCAGGGTCGACAGGTCGCCGTGCGCCCGCCACACCACCCCGTCCGGCTCGAACCAGCCCGGCCCCTCCCCCACCAGGGCGATGTCGCGCACCCAGCCCGGCGCCCCCGTCGGGTCGCCGGAGACCCGTTCGCGGAAGGTGCGGCGGGCGCGCGCGGGCAGGGCCGTCACGGCCGCCGGCAGGATCGGCACCACACCGGCAGCCTCACCCGCCGCGCCCGGCCGCGCGAGGCGGGGCGCGTCCGGGGCTCAGCCGGTGAAGGACTCCCCGGTCAGCCGCTCGTACGCCTCGACGTAGCGGGCGCGGGTGCGCTCCACCACCTCCGCCGGCAGCGGCGGGGGCGGGGCGTCGCCGGTGCGGTCCCACCCGGACGTCGGGGAGGTCAGCCAGTCGCGCACGAACTGCTTGTCGAAGCTGGGCTGGGCCCGGCCCGGCTGCCACTCCTCGGCCGGCCAGAACCGGGAGGAGTCCGGGGTGAGGACCTCGTCGCCCAGGACGGTGCGCCCGTCCGCGCGGCCGAACTCCAGCTTGGTGTCGGCCAGCACGATCCCCTGCTCGCGGGCGACGGCCTCGGCGCGCGCGTACACCGCCAGGGTGAGCTCGCGCAGCTCCGCGGCGGCCCGCGCACCGACCACGCCGGCGACGTGCTCGAAGGACACGTTCTCGTCGTGCTCGCCCAGCTCCGCCTTCGTGGCGGGGGTGAAGACCGGCTCCGGCAGGCGCGAGCCGTCCACCAGGCCGTCCGGCAGCGGAATCCCGCACACCGCGCCTCCCGCCCGGTACTCGGCCAGGCCGGAACCGGTGAGGTAGCCGCGCGCGACGCACTCCACGGGGAACATCTCCAGCTCCCGGCACACCATCGCCCGCCCCGCCACGGCGTCGGGCACGTCGGTGGAGAGCACGTGGTGCGGCACGAGGTCCGCCAGGCGCTCGAACCACCACAGCGACATCGCCGTGAGGACCTTGCCCTTGTCGGGGATGCCGCCGCTCAGGACGTGGTCGTAGGCGCTGATGCGGTCGCTGGCCACGACCAGCACCCGACCGCGCTCGCCGTCCGCCGGCACGTACAGGTCGCGGACCTTGCCGGAGTAGGTGTGGCGCCAGCCGGGCAGCTGCGGCGGCGCGGGCAGCTCGGGGGCGCTCACGCGCCGGCCGCCGCGGCCGCGATGTCGGTGCGGAAGCGCCCGCCGTCCAGGTGCACCGAGCGCACCGCCGCGTAGGCGGCCTCGCGCGCCGCCGCCAGGTCGGCGCCGGTGCCCACCACGGACAGCACCCGCCCGCCGGAGCTGACGATCCCCGTGCCGTCGGGCGCCAGCGCCGTGCCGGCGTGCAGGACGTGCGCGCCCTGCACCGCCTCCGCGTCGTCCAGGCCGCCCAGCGCGCCGCCGGTCTCGGGCGCCTCCGGGTACCCCGGGGCGGCGAGCACCACGGTGACGGCGGCGTCCTCGCGCCAGCGCAGCGGCGGGGCGTCCCGCAGCGCGCCCGGCGTGGCGCACGCCAGCAGGACCTGCGAGATCGGGGAGGCCAGGCGGGCCAGGACCACCTGCGTCTCCGGGTCGCCGAAGCGGGCGTTGAACTCCACCACCCGCAGGCCGCGGGAGGTCAGCGCCAGGCCGCAGTACAGGACGCCGCTGAAGGGGGTGCCGCGCCGGGCCATCTCCGCCACGACCGGCTCGGCCACGCGCTGCACCACCTGCTCGGCCAGGTCGGCCGGGGCCCACGGCAGCGGCGAGTACGCGCCCATGCCGCCGGTGTTCGGGCCCGCGTCGCCGTCCAGGGCGCGCTTGAAGTCCTGCGCGGGGGCCAGCGCCACGACGCTCTCGCCGTCGGTGAGGCAGAACACCGACACCTCCGGGCCGTCGAGGAACTCCTCGACCACCACGGGACCGTGCTCCAGGCAGGTGCGCGCGTGCACCAGGGCCTGCTCGCGGTCGTCGGTGACGACGACGCCCTTGCCGGCCGCCAAGCCGTCATCCTTGACGACGTGGGGGGCGCCGAACGCGTCCAGGGCGTCGGAGACCTCCGCCTCGGTGGTGCACACGTGGGCCATCGCGGTGGGCACCGCGGCCGCGGCCATGACCTCCTTGGCGAAGGCCTTGGAGCCCTCCAGGCGGGCGGCGGCGGCGGACGGGCCGAAGCAGGCGACGCCCTCCGCGCGCACGGCGTCGGCCACCCCCGCGACCAGCGGCGCCTCCGGCCCGACGACCACGAGGTGGGCGCCCAGCCGGCGGGCCAGCGCCGCGACGGCGGCCGGGTCGGCGGCGTCGACGGGCTCGCACGGGGCGACCAGCGAGGTGCCGGCGTTGCCGGGGGCGGCGACGACGCGGTCCACCCCCGGGTCGTCGAGCAGGGCGCGCACCAGGGCGTGCTCACGGGCGCCGGAACCGATGACGAGGACGTCCACGGCGCCCGAGCGTAGGCCCTGCCCGGGCCCGGCCGTGACGGGCGCGTGGCCGGGCGGTGCGGGATGATCCGCCCGTGCCCCGCACCGCCTCGCTCACCGTCGCCGCCCGACGCCGGGCGCGCACCGGCTGGCAGCGCTGGCAGGGCTCGTGGTGGCAGGTGCTGCAGTGCGGGCTGGGCGCCGGGGTGGCCTGGACGCTCGCGCGGGCGCTGTGGAACCAGGACTACCCGGTGTTCGCGTGCGTCGCGGTCGTCGTGTGCCTGGGCGTGCAGAACAACGCCCGGCTGCGGCGCGTGGCCGAACTGGGGGTCGGGGTGACGGTGGGGGTGCTGCTGGGCACCGCCATCGTGCAGGTCATCGGGCGCGGCGCGTGGCAGATCTGCCTCATCGTCGTCGCCGCGATGCTCATCGCCCGCTTCCTGGACTCCGGGGTGCTGCTGGTGAACCAGGCGGCGCTGCAGGCCACGTTCATCGTCGCCTTCCCGCCGCAGCCCGGCGGCGGGTCCGCGCGCTGGCTGGACGCCATGACGGGCGTGGCGGTGGCGCTGGCCATCGCGGCGCTGCTGCCGTCCGACCCCACCCGCGACGTGCGCGCGCGGTCGCTGGCGTTCACCGGCCAGCTCGCCGACCTGCTGGACGACGCCGCGGACAGCGTGCGCAGCAGGGACGCCGCCGCCGCCGCGACCGTGCTGGAGCGCGCCCGCACCACGCAGCGCGAGCTGGACGCGTGGGCGCAGTCCGTCAGCGCCGCCCTGGAGGTGCAGCGGCTCTCCCCCCTGCGGCGCGGGGCGCGCGCGGAGGTCGTGGAGCAGCAGCGGTTGCAGGCCGGCGTGGACCGCGCCACCCGCAACACCCGGGTGGCGCTGCGGCGGGTGACCACCGCCCTGGAGCACGACGAGCAGCTGCCGGTCTCGCTGGCCGGGGTGATGGAGAGTCTGGCCGCGACGGTGCGCTCCCTGAGGCAGCCCCCCTACCCCGGGGAGAGCGCACCGCCGTCCGTGGCGGCGTTGAAGGAGCTGGCCGTGCAGCTGGGCCCGCGCACCCTCGGCGCGGAGTCGCTGTCGGCGACGGTGGTGGTGGCCCAGCTGCGCTCGGTGGTGGTGGACCTGCTGCAGGCGCACGGCGTGCCCCCCGAGGAGACGTACCGGCTGCTGCCGCGCTGAGGCCCGCCCGGACCCTCAGCGGCGGCGCAGCGCCCTGGCGGCGGCGACCGCGGCGACGACCGCGCCCACCAGCGCCCCGGCCCGCGCCGCGCGCCGGACCGCGCCGCCGGCGGCCAGGTGCTCGGCGGCGTCCTTCACGCGGTCGGTCACGGCCAGCGGCACGGCGGCCAGCGCGTTGCCCGGCGGGCGCCTGGGCACCTTCGGGTGCGGGCGGGTGGGAGCCGTGCGCCGCTGGACCTCCCAGGCCGCGCCGATCGCCCGCAGCTCCTCCTCGGTGGCGACGCGCTGCAGCCGGGGCAGCAGGTCGTCCTCCTCGTCGTGGGCGTCGTGCCGGATCACCTCGAAGGCGCGCCGCACGGTGGCGTCGTAGTCCGGCGAGCGCGGGTCGGCGTCCTGCAGCTGCACCAGCAGCTCGTTGATCTGCTGGTGGTCGCCCTCGATGTGCCGGGTCAGCTCCTCGCCCTGCTCGGGCAGGTGCTGCCGGTAGGCGGGGAAGAGCACGGTCTCCTCGGCGAAGGCGTGCCGCAGCGCCCGCTCGGCGAGCTCGGCGACGACCCGGCCGCGGGCGTCGGCGTCCGTCTCGTCGTCGTAGGCGCGCATGAGGGCGTCCAGGTCGGCGTGGTCGCGGCTCTGCCGGGACAGGATGCTGCCGGGTCCGCCGCGCTCCTCCTCGGACTGGTCGGCCACGGAGCGCAGCCCGTTGCCGCGTGGGTTCGTCATGCGGTTCCCCTACCCGCCGGGGCCCGGCGGTACGCGCTGCGGGGCGGCCGGGTCGTCCCCCGCACCGGTGACGGTGGTCACCACCCCTTCCCCAGACCCCCCTGCGTGTGGTTAGCCTGTCCTCACCGAACGAGGAGGGGCGGGATGACGGTCACGACCGAACGCACCACGGCGGCGGTGCGGCGCGCCACGGGTGCGGCCGCGCGGCCCGCCGCCGCGCGCACCGAGTACCGGCTCTTCCCGGTGGTGGTGGTGCGACGCCAGGACCTGGGGCCGAGCTACGCGCGGATCACCTTCTCCTCCCCCGAGCTGGCCGGTTTCGGCCCCGGGGGCTTCGACCAGCGCCTGAAGGTCCTGCTGCCGCAGCTGCCGCTGGACGTCCTGGGAGCGCCGGAGGGCGACTGGTACGCCTGGTGGCGCGCGCTGCCCGAGGAGGTGCGCCCGGTGATGCGCACCTACACGGTGCGCGCGCTGCGCCCGGCCACCGCCACCTCCCCCGCGGAGCTGGACGTCGACTTCGTCCTGCACGGCGTGGGCGGCGGCGCGGCCGGTCCCGCCGCGTCCTGGGCGGCGACCGCCCGCCCCGGCGACGAGGTGCTCCTGGTGGGCCCGACGGCCCCCGGCACCGGCCGGGCGTGGGGCGTGGAGTGGTCCCCGCCCGCCGAGGCCCGCACGCTGCTGCTGGCCGGCGACGAGACCGCGGTGCCCGCGGTGTGCGCGGTGCTGGAGCAGCTGCCGGCCGGCGCACGGGCCGTGGCCGTGCTGGAGGTGCCCGACATCGCCGACGCCGTCGGCGTCGACTCCGAGGCGGACGTCACCGTCGAGTGGCTGCCCCGGCGCGGCCGCCACGGGCACGGCGAGCTGCTGGTGCCCCGCGTGGAGGAGGTCGCCGGGTCCCTCGTGGACGAGGCGTCGCGCACGCTCTCGCTGGACCTCGAGGACGTCGACCTGGACACCGGCATCCTGTGGGAGGTCCCCGAGCGGGCCGTGGCCACCGGCCCGGAGTGCCTGTACGCGTGGCTGGCGGGCGAGGCGGGCGTCGTCAAGCGGCTGCGCCGCCACCTCGTGGGCGAGGTGGGCCTGCCGCGGGCCTCCGTCGCCTTCATGGGCTACTGGCGCGAAGGACGCGCCGAGGGCGCCTGAGCGCGCCGTGATCTGGAGGATCCCGAGTTGAAGAACCCCCTCCGCCGCGACAGCGGCGGCCCCGGGCGCGGCGGTCGCCGTCAGCGCCGCGCCGTCGTGGTGCGCACCGAGCGGATCACCCCGGAGATGGTGCGCGTGGTCCTGGGCGGCGAGGACCTCGCCGACCTGCGGGCCGAGCACGCCGACTCCTACGTCAAGCTCGTCTTCCCCGCTCCGGGGGTGGCGTACGACGAGCCGTTCGACGCGGCGGCCGTCCGCGCCTCGCGCCCCCGCGAGGAGTGGCCGGTGCAGCGCACCTACACCGTGCGCGCCGTGGACCCCGCGCGCGGGGAGGTCACGATCGACTTCGTCCACCACGGCGACGAGGGGATCGCGGGGCCGTGGGCGGCCGCCGCCCGCCCCGGCGACCAGCTGCACCTGATGGGCCCCGGCGGGGCGTACTCGCCGGACCCGGCGGCGCCGTGGTACCTGATGGTCGGCGACGCCAGCGCGCTGCCGGCGATCGCCGCGTCCCTGGAGCGGGTGCCCGCCGGCGCGCCCGCGGTCGCGGTGCTCCACGTGCGCGACGCCGCGGAGCACCAGGCGCTGCCGTGCCCGGGTGAGCTGCGGGTGCACTGGCTGCACCGCGCGCAGCCGGACCCCGAGGGCCTGCTGGAACTGCTGCGTTCGCTGGAGCTGCCCGCGGGCGCCCCGCACGCCTTCGTGCACGGCGAGGCCGACTGCGTGCGGGCCGTGCGGCGCTGGGTGCGCAACGAGCTGGGAGTGCCGCGCGAGCTGCTGTCGGCCTCCGGCTACTGGCGGCGCGGGCGCACCGAGGACGGCTGGCGCGAGGAGAAGCCCGGCTGGAACGCCTCGGTGGAGTCCGACGACGCCACCGCCGCCTCCCCCGCCTGACCCCGCCTGACCCCGCCACCCCTGGCGGAAACCAGGGTTTCCGCCCCTCCAGAGTCTGCCCGGAGGGCGGAAACCCTGGTTTCCGCCAGGGGGAGCAGGTGGTGTGGGGGGTCAGGCGCTCAGGACGGCGTCGCAGACCTCCACCAGCGCCGCCCGCAACGGGTCGGCCCGCTCGGCGAACGCCCGCTGCGCGCGCACGTACTGCGCCTTGCCCTCGGGCGTCTCGATCGGCACCGGCTCGTACCCCAGCGGGGCCACGTCGTACGGGGAGGCGCGCATGTCGAGCTCGCGCACGTCCCGGGCCAGCTCGAAGCAGTCCAGCAGCAGCTCGCCGGGCACCGCGGGCGAGAGCTTCATCGCCCAGCGGTAGCAGTCCATCGTGGCGTGCAGGCACCCCGGCTGCTCCTGCGCGGCCTGCCCCTCGCGGGTGGGGGTCAGCTCGTTGCGGGGCACCGCGGACGGGGTGAAGAACCGGAACGCGTCGTAGTGGCTGCAGCGGATGCGGTGCGACTCCACCACCGCGTCGGTGCCGGCGTGCCCCAGGCGCAGCGGCAGGCCCGCGTGCCGCACCTGCTCCGGCGAGCTGCGGTGCACCATCGCCCACTCGTGCAGCCCGAAGCAGCCCAGCTGCGCGGGACGGGTGCGGGTGGCGGCCAGCACGTCGCGGGCCAGGCGCACCGTGGACCCGCGGGGGGGGGGGCGGGGGGGCGCGGCCCCCGCGCCCCCCCCGCCCGGGGGCGCGACCTGGGAGCCCCCCACCCCCCCACCCCCCCCCACCCCCCCCCCCCCCCCCACCGAGGCCGCGTCCACGACGACGCCGCGGCCGGTGCCCGCGTAGTGCGCCCACCCCTCGCGCTCACCGGCGCCCAGCAGCTCCACGCCCACCCCGGGGTGCCAGCGGCGCAGCCTGCCCGGCGCCCACGAGTAGTACGTGAAGAGGAAGTCCTCCACGGGGTGCGCCTGGCCGCGCCCGCGCCGCTCGACGGCGGCCGCGGTCAGCGCGTGCGCGCGCTGCGCGTGCGCGGCCTCGCGCGCCGTCCACTCCGCCCGCTCCAGCACCCGGTGACCGGCGAGCACGGCGTCCGCTCCCACCGGGCCCACCGTACCGGCGCCGGTCCGGCACACTGACCCGGTCCACGCCCGCACCAGGAGGTCCCCCGTGCCCGACACCCCCGCGCCGGTCGCCGTCTGCACCGTCGAGGCCCTGCCGGACGGCGGCGCCGTGCGCTACGACGGCCCCGGCACCAGCACCCCGATCTCGGTCTTCAACGTCGACGGCGAGCTGTACGCCATCGACGACACCTGCACCCACGCCGAGGAGTCCCTGGCCGACGGTTGGGTGGAGGACTGCGCCGTGGAGTGCCCCCGGCACGCCTCCGCCTTCGACCTGCGCACCGGCGTCCCCTCGGGCCCGCCCGCGATCCGCCCGGTGCGCACCCACCGCGTCGAGGTCGCCGACGGGCAGGTCCTGGTGCACGTGGGCGAACCCCGCCCCTGACGCTGCGGGGCGTGCCCAGCGGATCCACGGGCCGCTGAGCACAATGCCCGCTCACCAGCCCTTCCGATGCGCGAAGATGTCCCGGTGCGCCGCCTCGACCCCATCGACGCCAGGATCCTGCTCGCGCTGGACGAAGACCCCCGCGCGACCGTCCTGGGCCTGTCGCGACAGCTCGGCCTCGCCCGCGGCACCGTGCAGGCGCACCTGGAGCGGCTGGAGTCCGACGGGGTGCTGCACCGCTTCTCCCGCCGCCTGGCGCCCGCGGCGCTCGGCTTCTCCATCTCCGCGTTCGTCATGATCGAGATCGTGCAGGGGCAGCAGGAGGACACGCTGCACCGGCTGCGGCAGACGCCCGAGGTGCTGGAGGTGCACGGCATCACCGGGGACGGGGACCTGATGTGCCGGATCGTGGCCCGCGACGCCGACGACCTGTACCGGGTGGGCCAGGACGTGCTGTCCATCCCGGGCGTGGTGCGCACCCGCACCTCGCTGGCGATGCGCGAGCTGGTCCCCTACCGGGTCGACCCGCTGCTGAACGACCTCGCCGACTGACCCGCGCGCGCCGCGGGAGCGGCCGTCCGGGCGGCTGGACGGCGGCGCTGCGCGCGTGCGGCAGAATCGGGCGCGTGTTGCGGTGGCTGACGGCAGGCGAATCCCACGGTCCGGCGCTCGCGGGCATCCTCGAGGGCCTCCCGGCCGGCGTGGAGGTGTCCAGCGCCGACATCCGGGCTGCGCTGGCCCGCCGGCGCCTGGGGCACGGGCGCGGCGCGCGGATGAGCTTCGAGCAGGACGAGCTGGAGGTCATCGGCGGCATCCGCCACGGCCGCACCCAGGGGGGGCCGGTCGCGCTGCGCATCGGCAACTCCGAGTGGCCGCGGTGGCAGGAGGTCATGGCCGCCGACCCCGCCGACGCCGAGGGCCGCCGCTACGACGAACCGGGACGGCTGCCCGCGCGCGGGCGCTCGGCGCCGCTGACCCGCCCCCGCCCCGGTCACGCGGACCTGACGGGCATGCAGAAGTACGGCTTCGACGACGCGCGCCCCGTGCTGGAGCGCGCCTCGGCGCGCGAGACCGCCACCCGCGTGGCGCTCGGCGAGGTGGCGCGCGCGTTCCTCGCGCAGGCCGCCGGCGTGGACCTCGTCTCCCACGTGGTGTCCATCGGCACCGTCGAGGCCCCGGCGGGCACGGTGCCCGGCCGCGGTGAGCGCGAGCGCGTCGACGCCGACCCCGTGCGGTGCGCCGACCCGGCCACCAGCGCGCGCATGGTCGCCGAGATCGACGACGCGCACTCCTCCGGCGACACCCTCGGCGGTGTCGTGGAGGTCGTCGTGCACGGCCTGCCGCCGGGGCTGGGCTCCTACGTGCACTGGGACCGCAAGCTGGACGCGCGCCTGGCCGCCGCCCTCATGGGCATCCAGGCCATCAAGGGCGTGGAGGTCGGCGACGGCTTCGAGACGGCCCGCCGGCGCGGCTCGGCCGCGCACGACGAGATCGAGCGCACCGACGGCGGCGAGGGCCCGGAGGGCATGACGGTGCGCCGGCGCACCGACCGCGCCGGCGGCATCGAGGGCGGCATGAGCAACGGCGAGGTGCTGCGGGTGCGCGCGGCCATGAAGCCGATCTCGACGGTGCCGCGGGCCCTGGACACGGTCGACACCGCCTCCGGCGGCAAGGCGCAGGCCATCGCCCAGCGCTCCGACGCCTGCGCGGTGCCGGCGGCGGGCGTGGTCGCCGAGGCGATGGTCAGCCTGGTGCTGGCCGACGCCCTGCTGGAGAAGTTCGGCGGCGACAGCGTCGAGCAGGTGCGCGCCAACGTGGCGAGCTACCTGGACGGCCTGGCGATCCGCACCGCCCCCGCGGAGGGCTGAGCTCAGCGGTACCGGTGGCGCAGCCAGGCGCGCTGCGCCACCACCGCCACCCCGAGCACGGCGAGCGCGACCGAGGCCGCCCGCGGTGACACCAGCCCGGCGAGGACCGCGGTGACGAGGACGGCCACGACGGCCAGGAGCAGGACGACGGTGCGCCAGGTGGGGTCCGCGTCGGGTTCGGGCCCCGGGCGCTCCAGCCGCGGCGACAGCGCCAGCAGGGACACGGCCACCGCGAGCGACCACACGAGCGTGGGCTCGGGCCGGGCGGGGGCGAAGCAGGCGACGGCGGCGGTGGCCGACACGGCCAGTGCGAACACGGTCCAGAAGACCCGGTCGACCGGGTCCGGCAGCGGCGCCGGGGAACGCAGCGGGACGTGCCACCACGCGCGGGCGCAGAGCCGGTGGCCGACCAGCTGCACGCCCAGGCTGAGCAGCGGCGCCCAGGCCACCACGGCCGGCAGCTCGGGGGCCCCGGTCAGCGCGGGGTGCACCACCGCCGCGAGGACCCCGACCATCCCTGCCAGCTGCACCACCAGCCCGGCCGCGTACAGGCGCCGCCCGGCGCCCGGCTGCCGCAGCGGGTGCGCCCCGGCCCGCTGCTCCTCGACGTGCGCGTCCACGGCGTCCTCCTCGCTCGTCCTGCGGTTCACAGCCCCCGGACCCCCCTCACGCTCTTGTGCAGCGCCTGGCGCGTGACGCCGAGCTCGGCGGCGAGCTCGACGAGGCTGTGGTCCAGGACCAGCTCGGCGAGCGCGCGCGAGCGGGCGTGGGCGACGGCGGAGCGCAGCGCGGACGCGGCGGCGTCGACCTCGGCGAGGACCAGGACGGCGCCGAGCAGCCCGCCGCACTCGGCGACCCAGTCGCGCCCGGCGGGTGCGCCCTCGACCTGCGCGAGCAGCCCGCGGCCGGAGTCGGCGAGGACGTCGGCGACGACGTCGGGGGTGGTCCAGCGCGCCAGGCGCTGCACGGCGTCGGCGTGGTCGCCGGGGGGGCGGTGCGCGAGCACCCGCGCCCAGTCCGGCACGTCGTGCGACAGGAGGTCCACGACATCGAGTAACCCAGGGTTGACGCCGATCGTCAACCCCGGGTTGCGACTGTGGGGGCCGCGTCAGCGGCGAGCGGCGTCGACCTCCGCCAGCACGAGCACCGCACCCGACAGCCCCCCGCACTCGCCGACCCAGTCCCGCTCGGTGGGGAGGGCGTCCAGCTGCGCGGTCAGGCCCCGGCCGCCGTCGGCGAGCACCTCGGCGACGACGTCCGGGGTGGTCCAGCGCGCCAGTTCGGCGACGGAGCCGTCGGCCGGATCGCGGTGGGTGAGCACCCGGGCCCAGGTGGTGCGGTGGTGCGGGGCGGAAGTCACGCGGAACCCTAACCCGGCGTCCCGGCACGCCCCGGCGGGGCACGCCGGGCCGCGGCTCACACCTCCCGGGGCTCCGCCGGGGGCGGCGGGGGCGGGCCCTCGGACCCGGGCGGGGGCGCCACGGTGGCGCCGACGGCGCCGGTGCGCCCCAGCCGCACGCCCTGCCGCCGCACGCCGCGCGGGTTGCCGCTGACGAGCGGCAGCAGCCAGCGCGCCGAGGGGTCCGCGTCGACGAGCACGGTGCGCACCAGCAGGCTCAGCGGCACCGCCAGCAGCGCCCCCAGGGCGCCCAGGACCCACCCCCAGAAGATCACCGACACGAAGGTCAGCGTCGCCGACAACCCGACGGCGCCACCGACGATCTTCGGCTGCAGCAAGCCCTGGATCGTGACGTTGACGACCGTGTAGAGCACGACGACGAGCAGGGCGTCGCGGGGGCCGTTGGCGAGCAGGGCGAGCAGCGCGGGCGGCACCAGGCCGAGGAAGAAGCCGATGTTCGCGATGTAGTTCGTCAGGAAGGCCAGCAGCCCCCACACCAGCGGCAGCGGCACCGCCAGCCAGTACAGGATCCCGACGTCGATCGCCGCCACGACCACGCCGAAGACCGTGGCCACCAGCACGTAGCGCCGGGTGCCGGCGGCGAACGCCGTGAGGGCCCCCACCAGCCGCGGGTGCCACCAGCTGGCCTGGGCCAGCAGCTTGGGGAAGACGGCGGCGTCCAGCGCCAGGAAGAACAGCAGGAAGAGCAGGAACGTGAACGCCGTGAGGCCGGCCGCGAACTGCTGCAGCACGACCTGCGCGAGGCCGACCAGGCGCGAGGGGTCGATGCCCGCCACCGCCGAGGTGATCTGCGACTGGCCGACACCGAGGCGGTCGAGCAGGTCGAGGACCTGCCCCTGCAGCTCGTAGTACCGGTCCGTGTACTGCGGCAGGAGCATGCCGAGGCGCACCAGCGACCACCCCAGGGCGGCGGCCATGCCGAGCACGGTGGCGTACAGCACCACCAGCACCACCAGGGTGCTCACCCAGCCGTACACGCCGCGCCGGCGCAGCCACGGCTCCACGGGGTGCACGACGAGGACGAGCACGAGCGCCAGGACCGCCGGCCCGATGGTCGAGGAGAACGCCCGCAGACCGGCCACGACGACGACCCCGGCGGCGAGCCCCACGAGCAGGAGCACCGCGCGGGTCGGGACCACCGCGCTGGGGGCGGGCGGTCCGGTGGGGACCGCGCCGGGTGGCGGGGCGTCGTCGGTGGGCATGCGGGGCACCTGTCGGTCGGGGGCGTCGGGCGCCCCGCATCCTGGCGGAGGAACCCACCGGCCACGACCCGGGCCGGAGGAGTCCCTCAGGCGCCGGGGACCGGGCGCCGCATGGGCACGTGTGCGATGCCGTCCTCGTCGTAGCGCGGGCCGTCCACGGCGAAGCCGAACCGTCCGTACCAGTGCTCCAGGTGCGCCTGGGCGCCGAGGACGACCTCGACGTCCCCGGCCAGCTCCAGCGCCCGGGCCATCAGGTCGGCCGCCACGCCCCGCCCGCGGGCCTCGCGGGCGGTGGCGACGCGTCCGATGCGCGCGGTGCCGTCCGCGTCGCGCAGCAGCCGCAGCGTGCCGGCGACGCGGCCGGCGGCGTCCTGCGCCCACAGCAGCAGCGCGTCCGGTTCGAGGTCGCGCCCGTCCAGCTCGGGGTAGGCGCACTCCTGCTCGACGACGAACACGTCCACGCGCAGCTTCAGCAGCTCGTACAGCACGCGCGGCGGCACGTCGTCCAGGGCCGCCTCGTACAGGGGCAGACCGCCGGTGCTCACCCGAGCAGGTCGTGCCGCACGACGGTCTGCTCGCGGTCGGGGCCGACGCCGACCGCGGAGATCCGGGCCCCGGAGAGCTCCTCCAGCGCCTCGACGTAGCGCTGCGCGTTCTTCGGCAGGTCCTTGACCGAGCGGGCCCCGGAGATGTCCTCGCTCCAGCCGTCGAAGTACTCGTAGACGGGCTTGGCGTGGTGGAAGTCGCTCTGCGACATGGGGATCTCGTCGAAACGCTCGCCGTCGACGTCGTACGCGACGCACACCGGGATGCGCTCCCACCCGCTGAGGGTGTCCAGCTTGGTGAGCACGAAGTCGGTCACGCCGTTGATGCGGGCGGTGTAGCGGGCCACGAGCGCGTCGTACCAGCCGGTGCGGCGGGGGCGGCCGGTGGTGGTGCCGTACTCGCCGCCGTCGCGGCGCAGCTTCTCGCCGTCGGCGTCCAGCAGCTCGGTGGGGAAGGGCCCCTCGCCCACGCGGGTCGTGTACGCCTTGACGACGGCGATGATGCGGTCGATGCGGTTCGGCGGCACCCCGGTGCCGGTGCAGGCGCCCGCGGCCGTGGCGTTGGAGGACGTCACGAACGGGTAGGTGCCGTGGTCGATGTCGAGCATCGTGGCCTGACCGCCCTCGAACAGGACGATCTCGCCGCGGTCCAGCGCGCGCGACAGCTCCAGGCTGACGTCGCGGACCATCGGGCGCAGCCGCTCGGCGTACGACAGCAGCGTCTCGACGGTCTCGTCCACGGAGACGGCGCGGCGGTTGTAGACCTTCACGAGCAGGTGGTTCTTCTGGTCGAGGGCGCCCTCGACCTTCTGCCGCAGGATGCTCTCGTCGAAGAGGTCCTGCACGCGCACGCCGACGCGGTTGATCTTGTCGGCGTAGGTGGGCCCGATGCCGCGGCCGGTGGTGCCGATCTTGCGCTTGCCGAGGAATCGCTCGGTGACCTGGTCCAGCGAGCGGTGGTAGGGCGCGATGACGTGCGCGGACGCGGAGACGATGAGCCTGGAGCAGTCCACCCCGCGGGCGCTCAGCGCGTCGATCTCCTCGAACAGCACGCCGGGGTCCACCACCACGCCGTTGCCGATGACGGGGGTCACGCCGGGGGTGAGGATGCCGGAGGGCAGCAGGTGCAGGGCGTACTTCTCGTCCCCCACCACGACCGTGTGGCCGGCGTTGTTGCCGCCGTTGAACTTCACGACGTGGTCGACGCGGGCACCGAGGGCGTCGGTGGCCTTGCCCTTGCCCTCGTCCCCCCACTGGGCGCCGATGAGCACGATCGCGGGCATGACATCCCCTGTCTTCCTGGTGGTTGCGCGGTCCTGCGTTGCACGAGGCCCCCACGGACCTCCGGCGGAGGTCGGCGCAGACCGCGGAGAGCTTACCGGCCCGGGTCAGCCGGCGAGCCGCCCGCGCAGCAGCTCCGCGCCCAGCGCGGTGCCGGACGCCCACGCCGTCTCCACCTTCGAGGTGGGCCCCCACGCGTCGCCGCACACGGCGATGCCGGTGGCCTCGTCCAGCCCGAACGGCTCCTCGGCGTGCTGCTTGAGCGGCTGGGCCAGGGACCAGCGGTGCGCGCGGTTCCAGGACGGCGCGGGGGTGGGGCGGCCCGTCAGCAGCGGCCCCAGCGCGGCCACCACGGGGGCCACCGCGGCGGCCGGGTCGTCCAGGTGCTCGGCGGAGAAGTCCGGCGCGGTGTGCGCGACGAGCACGGGGGCGCCGTCGCCGCGGCGGGCGCCGTCGTCGGCGAGGAAGACCAGCAGGTCGTCGTCGTTGACGAAGGCGCCGTCGAAGTGCGGCCACCACCGCTGCGGCCAGGCCGCGTAGACCGCGATGCACGGCCGGTAGTTCCAGCGCGCCGACACGTCCAGGCGGGTGGCGACCATGCGCGGCAGCAGGTCGGCCGCCTGCGGGTCGGGCACGGCCAGCACGACCGCCGCGGCCGGCTGCCCGTCCACGCGGGGGCCGTCCGGACCGGCCTCGACGCTCTCGACGTCCGTGGAGGTGCGCACGGGCACCGGTGCGCGGCCGGGCGGGGAGAGCAGGTCGTCGACGAGGCTGCGCAGCCCGCCCGGTGCGCCCCAGCGCCACGGGCCGCTGGAGGTGGCCCCGTCCAGGCGGGGCCCGCCCGGCTCGCCCGCCCCGCGACCGCCCCGCACGACGGCGAAGGTGTCGGTCCAGCGGTGCGCCAGGCCCCGCGCCTCCCAGTCGGCCACCTGGGCGCTGAAGCCGTCGCCGGAGGCGGTGAAGTAGGAGGCGCCCAGGTCGGCGACGCGCACGCCCACGGACGTCTCCACCCGCCGGCCGCTCATCCGCCCGCCGGGGCGCCGGCCCCGGTCGACCAGCCGCACCGGCACGCCGGCGTCCACGAGCACCCGCGCGCACGCGGCGCCGGCGATGCCCGCGCCGACCACGACGACGGGCGCGCGCCGGTCAGCGGCGCTGCTCACCTCAGCAGCTCGGCGGGGGCCTGGGGGTCGCAGTCGCGCAGGAAGTCCCGGCAGCGGTCCGCCTCGGGCGTCTCCCCGATCGCCGCGGCCGCCCGCTGCAGGGCGGCCAGGGCGCGCAGGAAGCCGCGGTTCGGCTCGTGCGCCCACGGCACGGGCCCGTGCCCGCGCCAGCCGGCGCGGCGCAGGGCGTCCAGCCCGCGGTGGTAGCCGGTGCGGGCGAAGGCGTACGCGGGGACGGCCTCCCCGGCGTCCAGGGCGGCCTCGGCGAGCAGCGCCCACGGCAGGGAGGCCGCCGGGTGCGCGGCCGCGACCGCGGCGGGCTCGGCGCCGCCGGCCAGCTGGGCGCCGACCTCGGGGTGCTCGGGCAGGTGGGTGGGCGGGGGTCCGCCCAGCAGGTTCGTGCCGGTGCTCACGGGTGCTCCTCGTCGCAGGGGGTCGCAGGGGTGGGGCGGCCGGGGCCGCGGTCAGGAGGTGGGGACCTCCACCCAGACGATCTTGCCTCGCCGGGTGGGGGTGACGCCCCACCGGCCCAGGGTGGCGACCACCCGCATCCCGTGACCGCCGGCGCCGTCGGGGCGGGCGTCCACGACGCGGGGCTGCTCCGGGCTGTCGTCCTCCACCTCGATGCGCAGGGCGCCGGGCAGGTCGAACAGGCGCAGGCCCACCGGTCCCCAGCCGTGCAGGACGGCGTTGGCGACCAGCTCGGAGACGACGATCTCGGCCTGCGGGCCCACGGCCAGGCCCCACACCGCGCAGGCGCGCAGGGTGGCGTGGCGGGCCTTGCCCACCGAGGAGGGCTCCGGGGGCAGCTGCCAGCGCCGGCGGCGGGGCGTGTCCGCGACCGGCCGCGCGGGCTCCTCCGCCTCCTCGGGCACCCGGACCACGACGAGCGCGGTGTCGTCCTCGGGGGACTCGCCCAGCCCCTGCAGCAGCTCCTCGCCGATCCCGGCGGCGTCGCCGGCGCGGGTGCCGGCGAGGACCTCGACCAGCACCTCCATGCCGTCGCGCATCGGCCGGTGCCGGGCCTCGATCAGGCCGTCGGTGTAGAGGACGAGGACGTCGCCCGGGTGCAGCGCCCGCTCGCGGGTGGGCCGGGGGCGCTCCCCCAGCCCGACGAGGGTGCCGGTGGCGTCGTTGAGGACCTCCACGGCCGGGCCGTCGCCGGCACGGGCGCGGCGCAGCAGCGGCGGCAGGTGCCCGGCGCTGCTCCACGCCACCTCCCAGCCGCCGTCGTCCAGGCGCCGCAGGGTGGCGTACACCAGGCTGGCCATGCGCTGGACGTCCACGCCAGCGGCGAGCTGGTCCACGCGCATCAGCACGCTGCCGGGGTCGTCGAGCTCCTGGGCGGCCGAGCGCACCAGCGAGCGCATCTGCCCCATGGCGGCCACGGCCTCCACGTCGTGGCCCACGACGTCGCCGACGACCACGCCGGCGCCGCCGTCGGGGGCGCGCAGCACGTCGTACCAGTCGCCCCCCACCTGGGCGTGCTCGGCGTTGGGCGCGTAGAACGCCCAGACGTCGAGCCCCTCCACCGCGGTGTCCTCCGGCAACATGCTCCGTTGCAGCGTCTCCGACAACTCGTGCTCCCGTGCGTGCAGTCTCGCGTTCTCCACCGCCAGCCCGGCGCGGCGGGCCGCTGCCCGCAGGACGGCCTCACCGGCGGCACCCGGCCCGCTCTCCCCCGGTACGACGACCAACCACCCCAGGACGTGCCCGTGCCCGGGCAGCGGGAGGGCCAGGGCGCCGGGCCCGGCCGCGCCCGGCGGGGGGTCCTCGCCGCGGGCGCCGGGCGGGCGCCGCCAGGTGCGCCCCACCAGCCCCTCGAACGGCTCACCGGCCGCGGCGACGACCTCGGCCCCCGGTCCCGGGGCACGGCCGCGCCCCTCGTCCAGCAGGACGACCATCGCGGCGGGCACCACCGCGCCGGCCAGCGCCCGCGCCGCGGCGCCCAGCTGCGCGACGACCTCCTCGCGGGTGCGGGCCGGGCCGGGCAGGGAGTCCAGGGCGGCGAGGGCGCGCAGCGGGTCCGGACCGCCGGTGGCCGCCACGAGGGCGGTGACGTCGCTGTGCCACGTCACCACGTGGCACACCGCGTCACCACGTGGCACACCGCGCCGCTGCGGTCCCGCAGGGGCGTGCTGCGCACCCGGTGCAGGAAGCGGGTGCCGTCGGTGCGCTCGTCCAGCACGGTGACCGCGACCGGCTCACCGCTGCGCGCGGCGCGGCGCAGGGCCGGGCGCGCGTCCTCCACGGCCGCCGGCAGCAGCCCGGCGCAGCCGCGGCCCACGACGTCACCGGCGGGCACGCCCGTGACCCTGCTCCACCCGGCGCCCACCCACTCCACGACGCCCCGCGCGTCGTCGGGGTCCTCCCCCGCGCCGGCCGGCGGGCCCGCGGGCACGGCCGTCAGGGCGGCCCCCGCCACGGCGGCCGGGGCACCGGGGGCGGGTGCCGCGGCGTCCTCCGGGACCTCGTGCAGGGACAGCAGCGCCCGCCGCTCCCCCAGGGGCGCCACCGCGAGCCACCACCGGTCCTCCACCAGTTCGCCGGGCACGGTCCCGGCGAGGACGCGCTCGGCTGCGGCCGCGGGCAGCCCGGCGGCCCGGCAGAACGCGGGCAGGTCCGCGAAGGGGGCCGCCGTCGCTCCGGCGCGGCGGAGCGCGGCGGCGTCCGCGGCGGCCACCCCGGCGGGCCGGCCGGCACCGGCGGGCAGGTCGACCAGCAGCACCGCGGCGGGCTCCTCGCGCAGCGCCAACGGCTGCGGTGGACTGCCGGGCATGCGGGGTGCTCCTGGAGTCGCGTGCGGGATCGTCAGGGGTTCGTCGCAGGTGCGCGACGGCGCCCCGGCCTCGCTCGATAGCATGCAGGCGGCCTCGACGGGCCGCGCGCCGAGAGCGGTCCCGGCCCCGAGGGGGCGGGCGCACGTCGCGCAGCGACGCCGTCGTGACCTACTGTGCGGCGACGAGCCGCGCCGGAGACCAGCAGCCTGCAGCCAACCGGGCACGGCCACCGATCGCGGTACTTCGGAGGGACGATGACGAACGACGCGACACCCCCGGGCGAGACGTCCCGCGTACCCGAGGTCCGCTCGGTCGACCCCGGGTCGGTGCACGTGCTGTACGAGCCGCGCGCCACGCGCGTGGTGCTGACCGGCGAGATCGACGCCGAGCTGGGCCCGGACCTGCTGGAAGCCGCCGAGGACGCCCTGTCCTCCGGTCGCCCCCTGCAGGTCGACGCCCACCACGTGACCTTCATGGACTCCACGGGCCTGGCCTTCCTGGCCCGGCTGGCCTCGCGCTCCCGCGGGCGCCGCGTCACCCTGATCCGGCCGCCCGCGGTGGTGAAGTTCCTCATCGAGACCACGAACATCGTGCAGCTGCTCGACGTCGTCGACGAGGAGCCCCGCCCGGGCGCCGAGGACGTCAGCGCCTACGACGACGGGCCCGAGCCGGCCTGAGCGTCTCGCCCGGGTTCTCGCCCGGGTGGGGAGGGGTGCTCCTCGCCGGGCTTTCCGCGCGCGGCTGACCGCGCTCCTCGCCCGGGTGCGCGGGGCGCGCTCCGGACGCCCGGCGAGGAGCACCCCTCCCCACCCTCTGAGCGTCGCCGAGCCGCGCACCCCCGCGCAGCGCCGGTCTGCCCACCAGGACGCAACGGCGGGGCCCGGGCCTGGGGGGGGTGCGCGCGCCCCGCGCCCACA
>NZ_JBJLSE010000034.1:0-39662 GCF_050871845.1 Kineococcus arenarius subsp. arenarius | reverse complement strand
CCACCGCCGACGCCGACAGCAGGCCCTCGGGCGGCTGACGCCCATCGAGTACGAGACACTCCTACAAGCCGCTCACGCGGCCTGACCGCCCCTACCCAGGAGAGTCAACCGAACCCGGGGCAGACCCATGCTCTTCTCGGCCATGCCTCCGCGGTGGTTCTGCAGAGCGCGGGGGTTGGCGAAGAGCATGTTGGAGGTTGGCAAGTAGGGTCGGACGTCGTCGAGGTACCACTGCATGATCTCCACGTAGACCGGCGGCAGCGGGACGGTTCGGACCTTCTGGCCTTTGCCCATGACGCGCAGTCGGCGTTTTTCGAGGTCGAGATGGGCGGTCTGCAGGTCGAGGAGTTCTGTGCGGCGGATGCCGGTGTAGCGCAGGGTGGCGAGCAGGGCGTACTCGAACTGATCCCGGCGGGATGCGGTCTCGGCGTGGGCGAGCTTCTTGGCGTGGTCAAAGATGGCGTCGGCCTGGGGCGGGGTGTAGTCGGTGCGTTCGATGGAGACGCGCCGTGGGGGTCGGACGTGATCCAGTGGGCAAGGCCCGGTGTAGCCGGTGTGTTGTAGCCATCGGTAGTAGGCGCGGAGGGCGTAGCACTGCACGCGCAGGGTGGCGGGGGCGATGCCGCGGTCTTCCTGATCGGTGATCCACTGACGGAGCTGCGTCGGAGTGATGTCGCCGGTGATAGCCGAAGCAGGGAGCGCCACGAGCAGTTGGTGCAGGTGGTAGCTGTAAGTGTGGACTGTGCGAGGCAGCAGTCGCTCGAACGTAAGGGCGTGGATGCGGAAGCCTTCGATGGCGTCGGCAACCGAAGTCGGGGCCTCGAAGACGCTGCTGTGCCCGGCGGGTTCGATGGCGTACGCGGTCACGACTGCCCTTCCCTGGAGAGGGATGAAGAGCGCCCCGAAGACGTGCTGGTGTTGTAGACCCGGGCACGGACGACGCCTCCCGTTGCGGTCGTGGCGAGGGCAACGCCGGGAGTAGCGGCGGGGATAGCCGTCGGCGAGACCGGTGCCAGCGCAGCGAGATCCGCGAGGATCGCCTTCACCTGCTCGGCAGTGCTGCAGCGCAGGGCGACCTTGCTGGTAGCGGAGTCACGGACCTGCGAGGGGATCGCGTCCGTCGTGGGCTTCTGAGTGGCGAGCACGGTGGCGATACCCGTGGCGCGTCCCTGGCGCACGAGGGTGGAGACGAGCGCGGTGGCCTCGACCGCGAGGGCCTTGTCTTCCCGATTGGGACTGAGCGCGGTGAAGAGGTCGGCGGCCTCGTCGATGAGCACGACGACGAGCGGCAGGTCTGGGGTGAGTCCGAGGTCGGAGATCTTGTCCGCTCCGTGAGCGCGAAGCAGTCGTTGCCGGTCCTGGTGCAGCTCGGCGAGCTGCTGCAGTAGTTCCACGGCCTCGGCGGGCGTGGTGGCGAGGTCGGTGAGGGTGCCGCAGCGGTGCCACGGGCCGAGGTCGACACCGCCTTTGAGGTCGATCCCGACGAGGCGGGCGTGGGGGTGCCCGTCGAGTTGGTCCAGGAGCGTGGCGATGAGGCTGCTCTTGCCCGACCCCGGGACGCCTCCGATGACGGTGCCGGCCTGGTTCAGCAGCGGCAGCGTCCAGGGGGCGCCGTCCTCAGTGACGCCGACGAGGACGGCGCGCAGGTCGACCGGCACCGGCAGGCCGAGCGGTTCGGGGCGCGGTGTCGGCTCGGCGAGGGTGTCGCGGATGACGAGGGTCAGCAGGACGTGTCCGGGTTCACCGTCAGCGACACGGACGTGCGGGACGCGCCAGATGCCGGCCAGGGTGGCTGCGGCGTGCTGGTAGTCGCTGACCCGCTGTCCGTCGAGCATCCGGACGCAGAGCTGGTAGCCGACGGGCACGGTCATGAGGCCGCGCAGCACCGGTGGGTAGAGGTCGATGACCTCGAAGAGGGAGTCCCGCAGCCGGGCGAGCTTGTCCGTCCACGGGTGAATGCCTTGCCACCACTCGTCGTGGGGAACGTCGGGGTGCACGAGCCCGGCGCTGGTCAGGACCGGCGCCCACTTGGCGATCACCTGGGTGGGGAAGTCGGCGGTGCTGGGGGTGAACGTCTGCCGGGCGGCGGGCGTGAAGCGTCCGGCGCGTACGTCGTGCAGCACGATGAACGCTGCGCAGCAGATCAGGGCGAGCACCAGGGCGACGGCCACTCCCTGCACGGGCCAGAAAAGCAGGGGAAGCGTCACCGGCCAGAAGTGCGCCACGAGGCGGGCGAGGTCGCGAACGGGGCGAGGTAGGCGCTGCATCACAGACCCCGGTCCGCGAGGTCCTCGATGTTCCACTGCAGGATGGTGAGGATCTCCTGCCAATCGAAGGGGCCAGGCTGGGTGCGCGGGTGCAGGTCGCCGTCGGGGAAGGCGGTGGTGAAGGCGACGATGAAGCCGGTCAGCAGCTGGGGCAGGTCGGTGGCGGTGATGGACAGCTCCACGGTGCTGCGCTGGGCGTTGTCGCTCAGGCGGATCAGCCACGTCGAGCCCTGGCCCGCAGCCGCGCCGGCCGGTGCCGTGGTGATGATGAGCTGGCTGCGACGGCGCACGACCGTGCTCGTCCATCCCTGCGACAGGTGCTCCACCTGCAAGGTGCTGGCGAAGTCCACGACGCGCTCGACGGCTTCGTAGTAGGTGCGGTAGTCCGCTTCGTCTGCTGCCGGGACCGTGTGCAGGACGACCAGGTGCGGCAGCAGCGAGCACATCACCTCGTCGACGGGGGCGACGCGGACATGCAGGCTCGCGATGGGCTGAGCCGGGGTGTTCGGGCGGTGCAGGTCGACGGTGTAGTGGGTGATCGCCGTGGTCATCACTGAGAAAAGCTCATTGTCACCTGATCATCCAGCAGACCCCCTGATGCCCCGTGGTGACCACGGTCGGATCGCCTCCGGTGACGACGGCTACTTCATCGACGCCGTCGCCACCATCGGGCCGGGCGCCGGTTCCGATAGGTCGCTGCTCCTCGTCCCCAGCCAGGGCGACCCCAGCGCCGTCATGATTGCCCTGTACACGCCGCCGGCACCGCCTCCGCCACCGTCTCCGGTGGAGAGAGCGCCGTGTCCGAGGCCGTGCTGCGCCAGCTCCCGCAGCCGGTGCGGGCCTCCGGCACCGACCGGTACTGGACCGCCTCGGCCATCACCTCGACGGCCGGTGAGCACGGCGTGCGGACCGACGACGTGGTGTTCGGCAACGGGGAGAACCGCCACCTCGTCGACGCCCTGGCCGCCGCCCCCAGGGTCGGGCCACGCTGCTGGCGGGCAACGGTGACCTGGGGGTCGAGGTCGCGGAGAACTACTCCGACGCCTACCCGCCGGTGCGCACGATCTCCGTCGGTCCCTGGGCTCCAGTGCTCGGGACTCACAAAATCCTGAGAAGCCGGCACGGTCCGTGCCAGGGTGGTGCCGTCGCGTCCCGACGGGGTGCGGCTGCCCCTGTCCCCGCGTCGGACGGACCACCGTGCCCCACCGCACCGCTCCCCGTGCCACCGCCCTCCTGCTCGGCGGGCTCGCCGCCACCACCGCCGTAGTCGTCCTGGGCGCCACCCCGGCGCCGTCGGCTGCCGCGCCGGCCGAGACCCTCACCGCCACCTGCCCCACGGGTCTGCCCATCACCCACCCCGGCTGCGGGCGCACCTACCCCGGCGCCGACGCCGCGAACGGCACCCTGGAACTGCGCGGCCCCGACCGGTGGGCCACCGCCGTCGAGGCCGCCCGCACCGGTTTCCCCGACGCCGACGTCGCCGTCCTCGTCAACGGGGAGGACGCGCACCTCGTGGACGCCCTCACCGCCGCGCCCCTCGCGCGGCGCCTCGCCGCGCCCGTCCTGCTCACCGCCCGCGACGCGCTGCCCCACGTCGTCGCCGAGCACCTGCGCACCCAGGGCATCAGCACCGTCCTCGTCGTCGGTGGTTCCGCCGCCGTCGCCTCCGTCGTCCAGGCGCAGCTCGCCGCCGCCGGCGTCACGGACGTCGGGATCGTGCAGGGGGCGGACCGCTACGCCACCTCCCGCGCCGTCGCCGCCCTGCAGCCCGGCGCCACCCACGCGTGGGTGGCCTCCGGTGAGGACGGTCACCTCGTCGACGCCCTCGCCGCCGGCGGCCCCGCCGCCCGCCTCGCCGAACCCCTCGTCCTGGCCCCCGTCACCGGGAACGTGCAGGCCACCGCCGAGCAGTTGCGCGCCGCCGGGGTCACCTCCACCACCGTCGTCGGCGGCACCACCGCCGTGGGCGACGCGGTCGCCGCGCAGTTCCCCGCCGCCACCCGCGTGCGCGGGGACAGCCGGTGGACCACCGCCGCGGCCGTCGCCACCGACGCCGTGGGCCGCGGCGTCAGCCGCACCGACCTGCTCGTCACCAGCGGCGAGGCCAACCACCTCGTCGACGCGCTCGCCGCCGCACCCCTCGGCCGCGCCACCCTGCTCACCGGTTCCGGCGGCGCCGGCACCGACCTCGTGCGCGCCTGGCTCGCCGCCGGCAGCGACCGCACCACGTTCGTCGGGGCGGCCGCCGCCGACCTGGTCTGCTGGGACGCCACCGCCGCCTGCACCCGCGTCACCTCCACCGACGTCGACGGCGACGGCACCACCGACGACGTCGCCCTCGCCGGCGCGCAGGACGCGGCCACCCGGCAGGTGCGGGTGCGGGTCCGCGGGGACGTCACCACCCTCGACGTCCCCGACGGCGACTACCCGCCCACCGCGAACTGGGTCGGCGCCACCGCCCTGGACGACCGCCCCGGTGCCGAACTCGTCGTCCTCACCGGCGTCGGCGCCCACGCCGAGCAGAACCTGGTGCTCACCTGGCGCGACGGCGTCCTGCGGGCCACGGCCGGCCCCGACGGCAGCGAGGAGTGGTTCGTCGACGCCTCCTTCGCCCTGAACCGGGGCATCACCTGCGAGGAACCCGGCAACATCACGATCCGCACCACCGACTGGGCCGACACCACCGGTGACCAGCTCCTCGGCACCGCGGAGAACTACATCGCCCAGGACGGCGTCTGGACGCCCAGCGGCGCCAGTTCCGCCGAACTCCTCCCCCCCGGGGACGTTCCCGACGCCTACGCCGGGTGGCACTGCCCCGGCCTGTCCCGCTTCGGCAGCTGACCCACCGGCCCGCCGGCCCGCCCACGCGGCGGGCCGGTGGGCCGGGGCAGCAGGTCCAGGGCAGCGGGTTTAGGGCAGCGGGGTCACGGCAGCACGTGCACCACCAGGCGGTCCGCCCGCAGCACCGCACCCTCGCCGCAGCGCGCCACCCACGCCGCCACGTCCGCCCCCGCCATCCGGTCCGCCACCGTCGGGTCCACCACGAGCGCCGCCGCCGAGCAGTCCACGTCCGACCCCAGGTCCGTGCCCAGTGCGACCACCGGCCCCGGCAGCACGCGCTCCAGCGCCGCGGCGTCCCCCCGCACGACCACCACGTCACCCGGCCCCGCCACGCCCCGCTCGCGCAGCAGTTCCGCCGCGAGCCGGTAGTCCGCCGGTCGCGTCACCGCCACCGCCGCCAGGTGCCCGGCCGCCACCACCACCAGCGGCGCGGCGGCCAGCGACGCCACCACCGCCCCCGCGACCGTCCGGCGCCGCAGCAGCCGCGCGAACCCCACCGCGGCCAGCGCGCACAGCGGCGGCACCACCACGTCGTGGTACTGCGGCAGCTTCAGCGGGCTCAGCACCACCGCCGCCGTGAACGCCACCAGCGCCAGCACCACCGGCCGGCCCGCCGCCCGCCGCCACACCGCGACAGCACCCACCGCCGCCACCGACCACAGGGCGGCCGACCCCGGCCACGACAGGTACTGCGCCTGGAACCACCACGGCGACCACCACGGCGGGAACAGGTGCAGCTCACCCGCCACCGACTGCGTCGAACCCCGGTCGGCGTGCTCCCACTGCCACTGCACCACCGTGCGCACCGCGTCCGGCGCGTCCGCGCCGAACGGCAGGTACGTCGCCAGGAACACCAGCCCCGACACCGCCCCGGCCAGCACGGCCCCCACCAGCGTGGGCCGCCACCGCCGCCGGTGCTCCCACAGCAGCGCCAGCACCACGGCTGCGCTCACCGCACCGGTCAGCTTCGACGCCGTCGCCGCCCCCACCGCCACGCCCAGCAGCGCCCACCGCGCCGGCGACAGGCGCTGCGCGACCCGTTGCGCCGCCAGCACCGCGCACGCCGAGAACAGCAGCAGCGGCGGTTCCAGCGTCGCGCGCCGGTCCACGTGCGCGGGCACCACACCCGGCGCCAGCGGCAGCGCGCACCACAGCAGCGCCGCGAGGACCCCCGCCCAGAACCCCGCGCAGCGGCGCGCCACCGCGAACACCACCACCGCCGTCAGCACCCCGCACAGCGCCGCCACCGCCCGGTCCGCCACCAGGGAACCGCCACCCACCACGTGCCCGGCGGCGATCAGCAGCTTCGCCAGCGGCGGGTGCTCCAGGTTCAGGGTGAAGTCGCCGCGCAGGTAGGCGGCCGCGGCGTCCCGGTACGCCAGCTCGTCCCCGTTGGAGGTCTCCACGCCCAGCCGCCAGCAGAACGCGAGCACCGCCACCACCAGCACGGCGAGCAGGGCCGCCGCCCGGCCGGCGCGGGGGAGGGCGGGAGCGGTCGGCACAGTTCCGACACGCTAGACGGCCCCCGCGGCCACCACCCCGCGCGACTCACCGCCGGTACGTTGTCCACCACGATGAGCAGCACCGCGCAGGCCGTCCCGCCCCCCGCCCCGGCCCGCGCCCGGCGCCGCGCCCTGCCGGCCGGGCCCCTCGTCGCCGGGGTCCTCGCCTTCGCCCTGCACGCCTGGCTCGGGCTCGCCCGCTGGAACGCCGGCCGCTCCGGCGCCTTCGACCTCGGCGTCTTCGCGCAGGCCGCGCAGTCCTGGGCCGCCGGGAACCTCCCGTACAGCGACATCCGCGGCCTGCCGCTGCTGGGGGAGCACTTCAGCCCCGTCACCGCCCTCTTCGGCGCCGCCTGGTGGCTCTGGCCCGACCCGCGTTCCCTGATCCTCACGCAGGCCGCGGCCGTGGCGGTGGGCGCCGCCGTCGTGCACGCCACCGCCCGCCGCCACCTCGACGCCCGCGCCGCCGCCGTCGTCACGCTGGTGTTCACCACCTCCTACGGCCTCGTCGGCCTCACCCGCCTCGACGTCCACGAGGTCTGCTTCGCCGTCCCCCTGCTCGCCCTGTCGTGCTCGGCGCTCGCCGACCGGCGGCTGACCGCCGCGATGGCCTGGGCGCTGCCGCTGCTGCTCGTCAAGGAGGACCAGGGGCCCACGGTCGCCGCGGTCGCCGCCGTCGCGTTCCTGCTGGCCCGCGGTCCCGGCCGCGGGCGGGTGCGGCGCCGGGCGGTGGCGGCGGTGCTGCTCGCCCTCGCCGGGACCGCGCTGGCGTTCGCGGCGATCCGGTACGGCAACCCCGACGGCGAGGTGCCGCTGTTCACGCTCCGGTTCGCCGGGGAGGCCGCCGCCGCCGAACCGTGGACGTGGGCGGCCGACGGCGCCCCCCGCGCCCTGCTGGTGCTCACCGTCCTGGCGGCCGGCGGGTTCGTCTGGGTGCGTTCCCCCCTGGCCCTCGTCGCGCTGCCCACCCTGGCCTGGCGGCTGGCCTCCCCCTACGAGAGCTACTGGTCCACCGGGTTCCACTACGACGCGGTGCTCATGCCCGTCGTGGCCCTCGCCCTCGTGGACGTGCTGCGTCGCACCACCCGCCGCCCCGGCCGCGTCCCGGTGCTCCTGCTCGCCGCGGTCGCCGTGGTCGCCCTGACCACCAGCGCCGTGACGTACCGGGCCGCCAACTACGTCGCCAGCCCCCTGGACCCCGGCGCGTGGAGGCCCTCCGCCGCCGCCCAGGACCTGCTGGCCCTGTCCGCGGACCTGCCCGCCGGGTCCCTCGTCGCCGCCGACAACGGCGCCGGGCCCTACCTCGTCGCCCGCCACACCGTGCGCCTGCTGTCCAACCTCGACCCCGTCCGGGCCGAGTGGGTCGTGGTGGACACCCGCATCGACGGCGCCAGCGCCTCCAGCGCCGCCAAGACCGACCTCCTGGCGGAGGCGCGGGCCCTCGGGCTGCCCGTGGTGCAGCACGGCACCGCCGCCGCGGTGCGGATGCCCTGCGCGGGGACGGTGTGGCTGCCCGAACCCGGCGGGAACCCCCCGCTGCCGGCGCCGGTGTGGCGGACCGGCTGCTGAACCTCAGCGGCAGGCGAACGTCTGCGTGCGCGCCATGATCAACGGGTTCCCGTCCGCGTCCGGCACCGGCAGTTCCGTCTGCGGCCAGTACGTCTGCGGGAACGCCAGCCAGCCGTAGGCCCGCTGGAAGGACCCCTCGCGGGCCAGGGACTGCGGGTCGTCCGGGTCCAGGCGCCCACCGAGCCCGGTGAACGCCTCGTACGTCGCCTCCGGGACCTCGGCGGTGCGCGTGGCGGCGGGATCGCTCGGCCAGGTCGCCACGCACGTCCCGTCCCGGGCACCGAAGCCGTGGGTCAGCAACGCCTCGCGCACCGCCCAGTGGTCCGGGTGCTCGTACTCGGCGTAGCGGGCGTCCCCCTCGCAGGGGCGCTCGGTGCAGGTGCCCTCGGCGCCCTGGTTCGCGCCCGCGTCCGGGGCGTCGTTCGCGTACGAGGCGCCGACCACCCGCCGCAGCGGCAGGTCCGGCAACTGCTCCCCGCGCAGGTCCAGCACGGCCTCGACGGCCTCGGCGACACCGTCCACGGTCAGCTCGCCGTCGCCGCCGTCGACGGCGACGCGGGCCCCGTCCCCGGACGCCCACACCCGCGCCGGCCGGCCGGCCACCTGCACCGTGGACACCGGCACCCCCGCCAGCACCGGCAGGTGCGGGTCGGTCTCGGCGGCGGCGTCCAGGAAGGCGTTCCAGCTCGCGGTGCGTGCCTGCTTGCACGAGTCGGTGCCCGGACCCTGCGGCGGGGGAGCGGGGGCGGTCTCACCCCACGCGCCCTGGGTGCTGCGCGCCGCATCGGCGGGTGCGCAGTTCACGGTCGCCTCGCCCAGCGTCAGCGTCACGAAGACCGTGTAGGCGCCCGGCTCCTCCGCGATCAGGGACCACGCCTCCAGCTCGTCGTCCGGGTGCGGCGCCACCACGAGGTCCAGCGCCTCTGCGGTCGCCGCCGGGGGCGGCTCCGTCGCGGCGGGGGTGCACCCGGCTGCGGGCGCCGCGAGGAGCGCGGCAGCGGCCCCCAGGGCGATCGCTCTCCGCGGCACCTCGGCATCATGTCACCGTGCGTGACCCGGCCGTCGACGGTGCCGATGTCCATGGGCAGGGTGGTCAGGGGGCGTGTTCTCCCGGCGCGCTCCCGGTGTGCACGTACCTACCCGTGTTGTCCGAAGGGATCGCCGACGTCGTGGTCGACGTGTTCGTCGAGGCAGGCGCGGAGGCGACCGGCGAGGCCGGGACGCAGGTGGGACAGGGCGCCGACGACCTCTCCGACGGGCACCCAGGTCCCCGGGCCGGCCGGTTGCGGCGGGCCGTAGGGGCTGATGGTGGCCACGGGACGCCCCTCGCTGGTCACGGTGAAGGTCTCGCCGGCCTGCACCTCGCGCATGATCTGCGCGCAGTGGTCGCGGACGTCGCGCACCGGCACGATCTTCACGTGAAGGAGCGTAGTGCGACCCGCTACGGCCTGCTCCGCGTCTCGGCGTCGTCGGTCCGGACGTGGATCGGTCGCGCCCGGCCACCCGCGCAGGCTGGCACAGTGGCCGGGTGAGCGGACCGGTCCAGCAGAGCGCGCCCACGGCGCAGCGCCCCGCGGGACCGCAGCGGCGGGTCACCAGCCTCGACGTGGTGCGCGGGCTGATGCTCGTCGTCAGCGTCTCGGTGAACTCCCTGCTGCTCACCCCCGCGTGGTTCGACCACGCCGAGTGGGCCGGCGTGAACGGCCTCGACCTCGTCTTCCCCGTGTTCGTCGCGCTCACCGGCTGCGGGCTCGGGTTCGCGATGCACCGTCGCACCGACGTGCGCGGCCTCGCCCGCCGCGTCCTCGTGCTCGTCGCCGTCGGGCTGCTCTACAACGCCGTCGTGGGCGCCTCCTGGGAGTGGGCCACCTGGCGGTTCACCGGCGTGCTCCAGCTGTACGCCGGGGTCGTCGTCGTCATCGCGCTGGGGCACCTGCTCACCCGCACCGCCCGCGGCTGGCTTCTGGTCACCGTCGTCCTGGCGCTCGCCCACACCGCCGTGCTCGCCGCCCACGGCACCACCTGCCCCGGCGGTGAGCTCACGCGCGAGTGCAACCCCTCCGGCGTCGTGGACACCGCCGTCTTCGGCGCCGCGCACGTCTACTGGCAGGGGGCCGCCGGTCACGACCCCGAAGGGCTCGTGGCGGTCCTGGGCGCGTGCGTGTCCGCCGCCGCCGGCGCCTGCGTCGGGCACCTGCTCCTCGCCGTCCGCGCCCGCGGCGGCGGCCCCCGCCGCGCCGCCGGGCCCGTCCTCGCGGTCTGCGCCGCGTTCGCCGTCCTCGCCTGGCTCACCGCCACCGTGCCCGGCCTGGTCGCCGGGGTGGACGTGCCCGCGATGAAGCGGCTGTGGACCGCGCCGTTCGCGCTCGCCGTCACCGCCGGCACGGGCCTCGCCCTGCTGGCCGGGCACCTGCTGCTGGACTCCGCGCGCACCCCCGCCGCGCTGCGCCGCGCCGTCTGGCCGCTGGAGGCGCTCGGCCGCAACAGCCTGCTCGTCTACTTCGGCTCCCACGTCGTGATGTCGCTGCTCGTGCACGACGTCGACGCCGACGGGCGCACCCTCGCCCAGCGGATCGCCGGTGCCGTCGCCGTGGGCGGGCACGAGCAGGTCGGCTTCACCGTCCTGGTGCTCGCCGCGTGGACCGCGCTGGCCGCGGTGCTGCACCACCGGCGCGTCTACCTGCGTCCCTGACGCCACCGCCGGCGGCCCCGGACGCGCTGTGACGAGGCTCACCGCCCAGCGCCCTCAAGGTCCACGCCACCGTGCCGACAGCGTTGCCGTGACGCGTCGACGCCCGGCCTCCCGCACCCTGGCCCGCGCGGTCGCGGTCTCCCTGGTGCTGACCGGTGCCGGCGCAGCCACCGCGCCCGCCCACGCCCGCACCACCGGCGACCTCGCCGCCCTGCCCGCACCGGTGCGGGCCGAGATGAGCGCCTCGCAGGAAGCCGCCTTCGGGGAGCTGACCACCGGCACCGGCACCGGTCCCCGGGTCGAGGTGTCGATCGCGACGAGCGCGGGCCCCCGCGCCGTGACGGTGAGCGCGAGCGACGCCGCCGGGGCCGCCGGGGTGATCGGCCTGCTCGGCGGGCTCGACACCGTGCTCGCCGCCGGGCCGGCGCAGACCGCCCGCATCGCCGACGCAGCCCCCGCGGCCTTCAGCCTCAGCACGGACTACACCCCGCACCAGTGGGGGCCGCAGCGCATCCGCGCGCCGCGCTCCGCCGCGCAGCCCGGCGCCGGCGACGTCGTCGTGGCCGTCCTCGACACCGGGGTCGCCGAGCACCCCGACCTGCCGAACGTCCTGCCCGGGCGGAACTTCACCACCGACCCCGGCACCGAGCGCGCCGACGGCAACGGGCACGGCACCCACGTCGCCGGCACCATCGCCGCCACCGTCGGCAACGGCGGGGTCGACGGCGTGGCCGACGGCGTCCGCATCCTCCCGCTGAAGGTGCTCTCGGACTCCGGCGAGGGCTCCACGAGCGCCGTCGCCGACGCCATCACCCACGCCGCCAACGCCGGCGCCGACGTCGTCAACCTCAGCCTCACCTCCACCAGCCCCAGCGTCGCCGTGCAGCAGGCCACGCAGTACGCGCGCAGCAAGGGGGTCGTCGTCGTCGCCGCCGCCGGGAACTCCGGCGCCACCGGCAACCCCGTGCTGTTCCCCGCCGCCGACCCCGGCGTCATCGCCGTGGCGGCGAGCACCCGCACCGACCAGCGGGCCGGTTTCTCCCAGCACGGCGCGCAGATCGACCTCGCGGCCCCCGGCGACGACATCGCCTCCACCTACAGCGGGGGCGCCGGCTACGCGGCCATGAGCGGCACCTCGATGGCGGCCCCGCACGTGGCCGCGGTCGCCGCCCTGGTCGAGGCGGTGCACGGCTCCTTCACCCCCGACCAGGTCGAGGCGGTCCTCCTGGACTCCGCGGAGGACCTCGGCACCCCGGGCCGCGACGACGAGTTCGGCCGCGGCCTCGTGCGCGCCGACCGGGCCGTCCAGCTGGCCGCGGACCGCGCCGGGGTGGGCCTCACGACGCCGGGAACCTCCCCGACGGCGACCAGCACCCCCACCGCGACCGCCACGGCGGTCCCCACCGCGACACCGACGGTCGTCGCCACGCCCACCCCGACGGCGACCACCACCCCCACGCGCGCCCCCGCGCCCGTCACGGCGCCCACGACCGCCCCGACCGCACCACCCAGGACCACGGCGCCCACCACGGCGCCCACCACGGCGCCCACCACGACTCCCACCCGCACCACGACGCGGAGACCGACCACCGCGCCCACGCGCACCGCCACCCCGCAGGTCCCGGGTTCCCCGGTCCGCAACGCGGACGGTTCCACCACCTACACCGGCGCGGGCGGCCGCAGCGCGGTGGTCCGCGGTGCCATCCAGGGCGCCTACGACGCCGCCGGCGCCGCCGGTTCGGCGATCGGCCTGCCCGACGGCGACGAGTTCGCCGTCCGCGACGGCGGACGGGTGCAGCGCTTCGAGCGCGGCCTCGTCTACTGGACCCCCCGCACGGGCGCGCACGTCGTCCGCGGTGCGGTGCGGGACCGCTACGCCGCCGGGGGCTGGGAGAACTCCTCGCTGGGGTACCCCACCAGCGGTGAGATCCCCCTGCGCGACGGGGGCGTGGTGCAGCGGTTCGAAGGCGGCCTCGTCTACTGGACGGCGGTCACCGGTGCGCAGGAGGTCGTAGGCGCCGTCCGCGACCGCTACGCCGCGCTGGGCTGGGAGGGTTCCGTGCTCGGGTACCCGACGAGCGAGGAGATCCCCCTGCGCGGCGCCGGCGTGGTGCAGCGGTTCCAGGGTGGCCTCGTCTACTGGACGCCCGCGCTCGGTGCCCACGAGGTCCACGGCGCCTTCGCCGATTTCTACGCCGGGCAGGGCTGGGGACGCGGCGGCCTCGGCTACCCCCGCACGGGGGAGTACCCGGTGCCCGGCGGGGTGCGGCAGGACTACCAGGGCGGCTCCCTGGTGTGGGACGCCGCCCGCGGGAGGGTCACCCGGTCCTGACCCGCGGCGCCCCGGTCCGGGAAGTCGTCCTCCCGCTCAGGGGAAGCGTGCCGCGTGACGATGGACGGAACGATCCCTGCCGTGTTCCGGCGGTGCCGGGATCCAGTGCTCAGCAGCAGCAGCAGGAGGAGGACGGACAGTGCGGATCGTGCCCGGACGCTGGACCAGCCGCGTCGCGCTGACCGTGGCCGGCGCCCTCTCCGTCGGCCTGCTCGGCGCGGTGGCCCCCGCGAGCACCGGCCTGCCCACCCCCGCGCACGCCGCGACCTGCACCCCCTCCGGTGACATCGGCGCCCGCTGGCGCGCGACGGGCGCCGAACGCTCCGTCGCGGGCGCGTGCGTCAGCGGGGAGTTCGGCGTCGGCCGCGGCGGCCGGGCTCAGGTCTTCCAGGGCGCCACGTTCTACTGGTCGCCCGCCACGGGGGCGCACCCGGTGTTCGGTGCGATCCGTGAGGAGTGGGCCCGCATCGGCTGGGAGAACGGCCCCCTCGGCTTCCCCACCACCGAGGAGTACGCCGTCCGCGACAGCGGCCGCGTGCAGCGGTTCGAGGGTGGGCTGGTCCTGTGGACGCCCGCGCTGGGCGCCCACGAGGTCCGCGGTGCCATCGGCGGCCGGTACGCCGCGCAGGGCTGGGAGAACGGGCCCCTCGGGTTCCCCGTCACGGGTGAGATCGCACTGGCCACCGACGGCGGCCGGTTGCAGGACTTCCAGGGCGGGGCGGTCTACTGGGTCGAGGGCATCGGCGCGAAGGTCGTGCGCGGCGCCATCCAGGCGGCGTGGGGGCAGCACGGCTGGGAGGCCGGCGCGCTGGGTTACCCCGTCACCGACGAGCACGACGTGCCCGGTGGCAAGCGCAGCGACTTCCAGCGCGGCCACATCACCTGGGACGCCACCACCGGCGCCACCGAGGTGACCATCACCGACGACACCGGCCCGTGGCTGCGGCCCACCTCCTGGCACCCGGCGGTGCCCTCCTGCCGCCCGATCGAGGTCGGCTACAACGGCTCGCGCGTGAAACTGGTGCAGCGTCGCCTCGGCCTGCCCGCGTCCGAGGTCGAGTGGAACAAGGGCACCACCACCACCGCGGTCCGCGACTTCCAGAGATCCGCTCGCCTGCCCGTCACCGGCGTCGTCGACCGCACCACGTGGGAACGCCTCGGCATCCCCGAGGACTTCTGCATGGACGGCTGGCAGCACCCGATCGAGGTCGCGCCCAACGCCGTCGCCGCCCAGCGCGCCGAGAAGATGATCGAGGTCGCCCACCGGTACCTCGGCACCGAGTACGTGTGGGGCGGCGCCGGGCCCGTCGGCTACGGCACCGACTGCTCCGGCCTGGTGCTGCAATCCTTGCTCGCCGCCGGCCTGTCGCCGCGGCCGGTCACCGTGGACAAGCACCCGCTGGTGGACTACCGCACCTCCGCCGAGCTGTACGCGCACGGCGGGCTGCGCCACCTGCCGCTGGCGCAGGCGCAGCGCGGCGACCTCGTCTTCTACACCTCCGACTCCACCGGCCGGATCGTGCACGTCGCCATCGCCCTGGGTGGCGGGAAGATGATCGAGTCGCCCAACCAGCGCGGCGTCGTGCGCGTCGTGGACATCACCACCGAGCGCGGCGCCGAGACGGTGGCCCCCACGGTGGTGCGCCCCTTCAACTGAGGCTCCTCCGGCGGGGTTCCACCCCGGGGGTGCCCGGCGCCGTGGCGACTGGCCCGATCGAGTGTTCCTACGTGTGAGTTCGCTCCTCCTCCTGAAGAACGGGCCGCGAGCGGTCGACGGACGGACAGGTCCGCCCTGCCGCCCGAGGAGAACCGCATGTCCCGCACTGCCCGCACGTGGGCGTGGCTGCTCGCCGTCGCTCCCGCCCTGGCGCTGGTGACCCCGGCGTCCGCCGCCACGAGCACGGGGGAGTACCTCTCCGCTGAGGTCGTCCAGGTCGCCACCGACACCGGGCTCGGTGAGCACGCCGAAGGAGCCCGTCCCGAGGACGGGCACGAGCACGAGGACGAGATCGCCACCTTCCTCGACACCGGCGACGGAGAGCTCAAGAGCGTCGACCACCCGCGCATCGAGGCCCTGCCCAGCGGCACCGACGTGGTCGTCCGCGTCGCCGACGCCGACGCCGAGGACCTCGACGTCCTCAGCGTCAGCCACGTCGCCGCCGCGAGCGACGCCCCGGCGCCGGGGACCGTGGCCAGCGCCACCACCCCGCACACCGTGCGCATCGCCATGGCCATCCCCGCGGGCGTCACCCAGGACGCCGCGCCCTTCACCGTGCAGCAGGTCGAGAACTCGCTCGCTCAGGCGTCCGCCTACTGGAGCCTCCAGACCGGCGGTGCGATCACCTTCACGGTCGCCGCCTCCGTCGTGCCGTGGTACCAGTCGCAGTACGGCTGCGACAAGTTCCAGAGCATGTGGGGGGAGGCCGCCGAGAAGGCCGGCTTCACGCGCGGCGCACGCGAGCACCTCGTCGTGGTCGTCCCCTCCAACGCGCACAGGGCAGGAGGGTGCAGCTACGGCCTAGGCACGGTCGGCGCCGACGTCGACTCGACCGGCGAGCTGTACGTCACGGACCTCGAGTCGTCGCTGTGGGCCCACGAGCTCGGGCACAACATCGGCCTCGGCCACGCCAACGCCGTCTACCACCCCACCCTGAGCGACATCGCCTACAGCGGCGGGTACAGCGGAGCTCGGTGGGTCTCCTACGGCGACCTGTTCGACGTGATGTCCTACTCCGGTCCCACCATCGGTCGCGGCAACCTCGGGGTCGCCGGCCAGGACGACCTCGGCATCCAGCCCGGCGGCATCCAGACCGTCACCGAGTCCGGCACCCACACCCTCAAGGCCCTGCCCGTGGCCCCCGGTGGCACCCACGGCCTGGAGGTCGTCGACGGCGGCGTCAGCTACTACGTCGAACTGCGCGGTGACAGCACGGGCGACAACCTCGCGGCCTCGGACTGGCGTCGGCCCGTCAAGGGCGTCCGCGTCACCAAGCGCGACCTGAGCGACGGCGGTTCCGTCGTGCTCGACGGCAGCCCCACCGGAAACCTCGACGACTTCGACTGGACCGTCCCGGCCGGGAAGACGTTGACCTCCGCCAGCGGCCGGCTGCGCGTCACGACCCTCTCGAACGACGGCGCCGCCGCGACCGTGCAGATCACCATCGGTGCGGTGGCCCCGGCCGCGCCCACCGGCGTCACCGCCACCTCCACCGGCAGCGGTGCCGCCACGGTCAGCTGGACCCCCGGCGCCGCGAACGGCGGAACCGTCACCGAGTACACCGTCACGCCCTACGTCGACGGCGCACCCCTCACTGACAAGGCGCAGACCGTCACCGCGCCGAGCACGACCGTGAACTTCACCGGCCTGGACGACGGAACCACCTACACCTTCACCGTCAAGGCGAAGAACGAAGCCGGGTACGGCGCCGAATCCGCCGCATCCTCGCCCCTCCTCGTCGCCGGCGTCCCCGCCGCGCCGACCGGGGTGACCGCCACGCTCGACGGTCCTGTCGCGACCGTCGCGTGGCGAGCTCCCTCGGGCAACGGGTCCGCCGTCACCGGGTACACGGTCACCCCCGCCAAGGGCGGTGTCGCCCAGCCGGCGAGGACCGTGACCGGCACGTCCGCCGAGTTCACCCTCGCCGAGGGGGCGCCCTACACGTTCACGGTCCGGGCCACGAACACCAAGGGCACCGGCTCCGCCAGTGCCCCCAGCGATCCCGTCGCCTACACGGCGCCGGTCACCACGCCGGTCACCACGCCGGTCACCACGCCTGTCGTCACGCCGGCGCCGGTACCCGTCGCCACTCCCACGACGGTTCCGACCCCGGTCACATCCCCGACCACCGAGCCGACGGCCACTCCGAAGCCGACGGCCACTCGCACGCCGACGCCCACCCGCACGCCGACGCCCACCTCGACGCCCAAGCCCACCCCGACCCCCGTGCCCGGCACGCCGGTGCGGAACGCGGACGGTTCCACCACGTACAGCGGCGTGGGTGGCCGCTCCGCCGTCGTCAAGGGGGCCATCCAGGGCGCCTACGACGCGACCGGTGCCGCTGCCGGCCGCATCGGCCTGCCCGACGGGGAGGAGTTCCCCGTCCGCGACGGCGGGCGCGTGCAGCGCTTCGAGAACGGCCTCATCTACTGGACGCCCGCCACCGGGGCGCACGTCGTCACCGGTGCGGTGCAGCAGCTGTACGCCGGCGGGGGCTGGGAGAACTCCGGCCTGGGGTACCCGACCAGCGGGGAGATCCGCATCAAGGACGCCGGTGTGGTGCAGCGCTTCCAGGGCGGGCTCGTGTACTGGACGGCCGGGACGGGCGCGCACGAGGTGAAGGGCGCCATCGGCGGCCGGTACGCCGCCCTCGGCTGGGAGAACTCCGGCCTGGGGTACCCGACCAGCGGGGAGATCCCCATCAGGGACGGCGGCGTCGTCCAGCGGTACCAGGACGGGCTCGTGTACTGGACGGCCGGGACGGGCGCGCACGAGGTGAAGGGCGCCATCGGTGACCGCTACGCCGCCCTCGGCTGGGAGAACTCCCGCCTCGGCTACCCCGTCAGCGCCGAGTACGCCGTGCCCGGCGGGGTGCGCCAGGACTACCAGCGCGGCTCCATGGCCTACGGGTGGACGACCCGGCAGGTCACCGTCTCCTGACCCGACCCGCGGCGAGCAGCATCGGAGGCCCTCCGCCTCGACCACGGGACAGGTCCGCGGCGCTCCGGCCGTGCTCACGACGGGCCTCGGCGACCTGGGCGCCGAGCGTCGTGAGCACTGACGTCGTCGGGTGGAGTGTCCTGGACCTCTTCACGTGGAAGGACCTCGCACGAAGAGCGTCCCGGGGTGCCTGCGAGCTCTCTGCAACGGGAAGGGGGAGAGGTTCGTCGCCGGGTGGGCGGGCGCCGTCCCGCGCCCCTCCAGCCACCCGATCACCTCGTGCGCCGGCATGGGCCGCGCGTGGTGGTACCCCTGCGTCTCGTCCACCCCGAACGCCTTGAGGCGTTCCAGGGTGGTGGCGTCCTCCACGCCCTCCACGAGCAGGCGCAGCCCGAGGCTGTGTGCGAGGTCGGCGGTGCTGGCGATGATCGCCGCGGTGCGCGGGTCGCTGCCCAGGCGGGAGGTGAAGGAGCGGTCCAGCTTCAGCTCCACGGCCGGCAGGTCCTGCAGGTACGCCAGGCTGGAGTACCCGGTGCCGTAGTCGTCGATGCTGACGGCCACGCCCAGGCCGATGAGCTCCTCGATCGTGGCGCGGCTGCGCTGCGGGTCCAGCATCAGCGTCGTCTCGGTGATCTCCAGCACCAGCGCCGCGGGGTCCAGGCCGGTGCCGGTCAGCGCGTCGTCCACGAGGGGGCGCAGGGCCGGGCCGACCAGGGAGCCGGCGGCCAGGTTCACCGCGATGCGCAGCCGGTGCCCGGTGGCGTGCCAGCCGGCGGCTTCGCGCACCGCCTGGTGCAGCACCGCGGTGGTCAGCTGCTCCATCAGCCCGTGGTCCTCGGCGACCTCCAGGAACGCGGCCGGGGCCAGCAAACCGCGGTGCGGGTGCTGCCAGCGCACCAGGGCCTCCATGCCGACGGCGGCGCCGGTGCGCAGGTCGACCTGCGGCTGGTAGTGGACGGTCAGCTCCCCGGCGTCGATGCCGACCCGCAGCTCATGCGCCAGCCGCAACCGGTCCCGGTCGGCGCGGTCCGCAGCGCAGTCGTACACCGCGACGCGGTCCTCGCGGCCCTGCGCGGTGTGCACGGCCACCCCCGCCCGGCGCATCAGTTCCACCCACTCCCGCGACGCCCACGCGCCCGCCGTCCCGTCGTCGGCGGCCGTCCGCACCACCTGCGCGAACGGCCACGTCGCGATGCCGAGGTGCGAACCCACGTGCACCGGGTGCCCCGCGAGGGTGAAGGGCGCGGCGAGCACGGCCCGCACCGCCTCCGCCCGCTCCCGGGCCTCCTGCTCCCCGGAGCCGGGCAGGAGCAGGCAGAAGTCGTCCCCACCCACGCGCACCACCACCGCCCCCGCGGGCGCGTGGCGCAGCAGGCGCGTGGCGACCTGGCGCAGCAGGTCGTTGCCGTGGTCGTGACCGAAGTGCTCGTTGACGTCCTGGAAGCGGTGCAGGTCGACGACCAGCACCGCCAGCCGCTGCCGCCCACCACCGCCGGTCGCCTCCAGGTGCTGCAGCAGGGTGCGCGGCGTGCCCAGGCCGGTCAGGGGGTCGGTGAGCGCCAGCCGGTGACGGTCCGCCAGGTCCATCACCTGCCGCGCCACCACGACGAGGTTCACCGCCACCCCCACCAGGACGATCCCGGCCAGGTGCACCGCCACCGGCGGCAGGGGCAGGTGGCGGTCCCACAGCAGCACCCCGGTGGCCGCGGCCAGGGCGACGGCCGGGCTGACGAGCACCGGCCGGCGGGTGACGACCTTCTCCTCCCACAGCACCGGCGGCAGCCACGCCACCACCGCCGAGACCAGCAGCGCCACCAGGGCGAACGCGTCGATCCCCCCCTGGACGGCGGACGCCCGCAGGGCGCCGCCGTCCCGCACGACCCGCAGCACGTCGGAGGCCAGCAGCGAGGCGAACGCGGCGACCGTCCACGCCAGGCGGCGGTCGCGGCGCCAGCCCACCTGCACGCCGTGGACGACGGCGGCGACCACGAGCAGCAGGTCCAGCAGCGGCCGCCCGGCCACCGCGTTCGCGGCTGCCGTCCCGAAACCCGCCCGCTGGCCCAGCCACGGCGCCAGGGTCGCCGCGCTGAGCGTCGCGCACGTCAGGACGGTGAACAGCGCCGTCGCCCACGCGCCCGGCACCGGGTGCTGCTGCCGCTCGCGCAACCACCGCACCTGAGCGGCGTACAGCAGCAGGTAGCTCGCCAGCGCACCCAGCGCCAGCACCGGGTGCGCGTCCGCCGCCCGGAACCGCACCGCCGGGACGCCCCGGCTGGACCACAGCAGCGCCACGTTCGCCACCGCGGGCAGGCTCGCGCCCGCGGCGAACAGCACCCACACGGTCCGTTCGGCGCGCACCCGCACCGCCCGCAGCACCAGCGCACCGACCGCGACCACGGCCAGCACGCTCTGCACCAGCGTCACCGACCCGCCCGCGCTCAGGGCGAGGGCTCCCACCGCGCACACCGCGACCACGCCCAGCGCGAGCAGCGTCGACCAGCGGGCGCGTGCAGACGATCGCAGAGTCACGGTCCTCCTGAGCGGCGTGCGGTGCTCGCCCGCACTCCTCGTCGGTCTGCACGCGCACACCCGTGGCCGGCACCGCCGGGCGCCTCGATCGGCCCTCACGCGGTCCCCCCGCCGGCGCTCCCCGGGCGTCGGCCCCGCGTGCACCGCGGGATCACCGACGGAACTCGACCGGGGCGACGCTGCGACACGACGACACTACCGAATCCTCACCCGGCGTGATGGGTGTTCGTGACAGAGAGTGTGCAGTCCCGGGGATCACCGGTACGGCTCAGCCGCGGCACGGCTGCGTCACGGCGGCACGAACGAATTTGCACAGACGGTGACGGATTTCGACGATGGCCGGTGATCGGGGCCGGATCCGACGGCCCCCGACGCGAGGAGACGACAGTGCCGAGGACCAGCGCACCGCCCGCCGTGGACCTGACGACCGGCCGGGCGCGCGCCGCGTTCCGCAAGCCCTCCGCGGTGCTGTCCCTGGCGGCCGCGGTCTGCCTCGTCGCCGCCGGCTGCGGCGGCTCCGACGACACCACCTCCGGCGCGACGGACACCGCCACCACGGCCGCCACCGCCTCCACCGACGGCGACGTGCAGGCCGTGGCCGACGCCGCCAACGCCTTCATCACCAGCCTCGACGACGACCAGAAGGCCCTGGCCGTGCTGGAGATGACCGAGGAGAACGCCACCGCCTGGTCGAACCTGCCGTGTGGGCAGGAGTGCCGCGGCGGGGTCCCCCTCGCCGACCTCAGCGAGGACCAGCAGGTGCTCGCCGAGGAGCTGCTGGAGGCCGCCACCGGCAGCGGCGAGGCCGGTTACCAGCAGGTCGAGGAGATCCGCGCCGCCGACGACTACCTCAACGAGCTCCAGGAGACCGGCCAGGGCGGCGGCCCCGGCAGCGGCACCATGCCCACCGGGATGCCCACGGGCATGCCCACCGACGGCGCCATGCCCTCGGGGATGCCCTCGGGGATGCCCACCGACGGCACGCGGCCCTCGGGGATGCCCACCGGCGGGGCGATGCCCGGCGGTGGCGGCGGTGGTGACGGGTACGGCAGCGGCCTGTACGACCTGGCGATCCTCGGCACCCCCGGCGCCGACGGCACCTGGATGCTCCACTTCGGCGGGCACCACCTCGCCGTGAACTTCACCTACGCCGACGGCGAGGTCTCCGGCGCCAGCCCCTACTTCGTCGGCGTCGAGCCCCTCACGTGGACCGCCGACGACGGCACCACCTACGCGCCGCTGCAGGAGATGGCCGACTCGGTGAAGGCCGTGACCGCGAGCCTGAGCGAGGAGGAGCTCGCCCAGGCGGAGCTGACGGAAACGTTCTCCGACGTCCTCGTCGGCCCCGGCGAGGACGGGCAGTTCCCCGAGGCCCAGTCCGGCGTGAAGGTCGGCGACCTCACCGACGAGCAGAAGCAGCTCGTGCTGGCCGCCATCCGCTCCTGGGTCGGCATCGTCGACGACGCCGTCGCCGAGGACCTGATGGCCACCTACGAGTCCGAGCTCGACGACACGTACGTCTCCTGGTCCGGCGGCACCGAGCTGACCGAGCACGCGGACTACGTGCGCATCGACGGGCCCAGCGTGTGGATCGAGTTCGTCTGCCAGAACGGCATCGTCCTGTCCGACCAGATCCACTACCACACCGTCTACCGCGACAAGGTCCGCGACTACGGCGGGGAGTTCTCCTCCTGATGCGCACCGCGGCCCAACCCGGGCGGCGCCCGCTGCCCGCGCTGCTCGCGGCGGTCCTGCTCGCCGTGGCGGCGCTGGTCGCGGGCGCGGTGCCCGCCTCGGCGCACCCCATGCCGAACACCCTCGTGCAGCTGGACGTCCACGAGGGCTCGATCACCGCCGAGCTGCAGGTGCCCGTCGACGACCTGGCCCTGGCCAGCGGCGTCGACCTGCGCGGCGAGGACGCCGAGGGCGTCCTCGCCGCGCAGCAGGACGAGCTGCGCGCCTACCTCGCCGCGCACCTGACCACCACCACCCCCGACGGGGCCGCGTGGGACGTGCAGGTGGGGGAGCTGTCCCTCGGCGAGGCGGAGCAGACCTCCACCGGCACCTACCGCGAGGTCGTCGGCGAGGCCGTGCTGACCCCGCCCGCCGGGGCCGACGTGCGGCGCTTCACGTTCGCCGCGGACCTCGTCGTCCACGAGGTCGTCACCGACTCCGTCGTCGTCGCCGTGCGCACCGACTGGGCCGGCGGCCTGGTGAGCGAGGGGGACGAGGCCGAGCAGATCGGCGTCATCACCGTCGACAACTCCACCCTCGACCCCACCCCCCTGGAGGTGGACCTCGACGAGGGCAGCGCCTGGAACGGCTTCACGGCGATGCTGCGCCTGGGCGCGGACCACATCCTCGCCGGCACCGACCACCTGCTGTTCCTGCTCACGCTCCTGCTGCCCGCCCCGCTGCTGCCCGCCCCGCTGCTGGCCGCCCGCGGCAGGTGGGCCGCCCCCACCGGCGGTCGCCGCGCGGTGCGCCGCATCGCCGGGATCACCCTGGCGTTCACCGTCGGGCACTCCGCGACGCTGGCGATCAGCGCCCTGGGCCGGTTCACCCTGCCCACCGCGCCCATCGAGTCGTTCATCGCGCTGAGCATCCTCATCGGCGCCGTGCACGCCCTGCGCCCGCTGTTCCCCGGCCGCGAGGCGCTCGTCGCCGCCCTCTTCGGCCTCGTGCACGGCATGGCGTTCTCCTTCACGCTCGCCGAGCTGGAGCTGTCCACCGGGCAGCTGGTGCTGAGCCTGCTCGGGTTCAACCTCGGCATCGAGCTGATGCAGCTGCTCGTCGTCGCCCTCGTCCTGCCGTGCTTCGTGGTGCTGGCCCGCACCCGCTGGTACCGGCCGGTGCGGGTCGTCGGCGCGGTGTGCGCGGCCGTGGCCGCCGCCGGCTGGCTGCTGGACCGCCTCGGCGTCGCCAACGTCGTGGCGCGCGGCGCCGACAGCGCCGGCGCCTCCGGCTGGTGGGTCGTCGCGGGCCTGGCCGTGCTCGCGGCCCTGTCCACCCGCCTCGCGCCGCGCGTGCCGGCGGCGGGGCTGGGACCCGCCGACGAGCCGGCCGGGGAGGAGGACCTGGCCGGGACGGTGCGCGGCTGAGCGGGGTCCCCTGGCCCCCTCGGAGCCGCCCCGCTACGGCGCTGCGCCCGTGGAGCTCTTCAACCCCGGCGACCCGAACCGGAGCGAGCAGGCGCAGCGCGCGGAGTGAGTCGCCGGTGACTGGATCGCCCTGGTCCGCCCGTGTCCCCAGGGGCCTGGCCTGTCGGCGGGCTCGCCTCGGCGGGCTGTGGCCCGGTCGAGGAGCGCCGGGCGCCACCTCAAGCGCTACCTGCACGGCGGTGGAGCATGCGAGCTGCGTCGTGCGCGAGCAGTTCGACCTCCCGCTCGACGTCGTCACCACCGAGGATGAACGCCAACGCTTCAGCGTCGGTGTAGTACCGGTGGATGTGCGCTTCGAGTTGCTGCGCGGTCGCGCTGCCCAATCCGAGTCGGCGGGCCAACGCCAGGACGTCGTCGGCGTCTTTGGCGCGCTGGGCGATGAGCTTGGTGGCCAAGAGGAAACCGTCATCTGCGTAGGTGGTGCGCAGGCCTGGCGTCGGGGGTGGATCGAGGACGCCGTGGGGGAGGGGTGGCATCCACATGCCGGCCGCGGGGTTGAGCCAGTCCGGTGTGAGCCCCTCTTCCTGAGCGATGGCGCGAGCTTCGGCGAGAACGATGCCGCTGACGTCCTGGCGAGCGAGCGCGTCCACGTCCTCCGTGAGGCGTCGGCCGCGGATGCCGCTGGCTGCGATCGCAGCACCGCCGACGATGAAGAGGGAGGCAGCTGCTCCCCGCTGTCGCAGTCGTCGGTCCAGGTCTGCGAGCAGTCGGCTGATCAGGTCCGCGTCGAACTCGTGCGGCCGCCCGCCCGCACGATCAGGACCGTGCACGGTCACGCGGTGGTCAGGTCGCGCTCGGGGACGTAGACGTTCCACCGCCGCAGCCAGGCAGGGGTTTGAGCCCGGACCCGCTCGGTGCTCAGGAAGGGGTGCTCCGGCGTCCACGGTTCCTGCAGGGCCTCCCGGCGCGTCCACGACGGCGCACCCGTGCCGGCGAGCTCGAACTCGTGCGCGGTCACCGCAGCCAGCAGAGCGTCCCACCCTTCCGCTCCGGTGCTGCCGGGGATGGCTTCCCACGAGTCGGAGAGGACCGGGCCAGGACGTGGCTGGAGGGCTCGGCTCTCCTCGGCCAGCAGCAGCGTCAGGTGGTCACGGCCCTGCAGGAGCGCCCGCCAGACCCACTCCACCTCGCCGGCCAGCAGGTGTCGGCGCATCAGCGCCGCGGTCGTCGGTGCCGACATCAGGCCTCGAGCTGCTGCCGCCCTCAGGGCCCGACCGAGGCGGCTCGCTCGCGCGCAGAACCGGGCGGAGGGGCAGGTGGTGCCGCTGAGGTAGGTCGACAGGCGCGGCGCGGAGGTGCCCAGTGCCCGCGCGAAGGCCGCTTGGGACAAGCCGCTGTCGGTCACGGCGGCTCGCAGGAGCCCGGTGACCGCCTGGGTGTCCGGATCCAGCAGGGTCTTCACGGTACCCAGCATAGGGTTATCGGATCCGGTAAGCAGTGGCTCTTCTGCGTCGCCGGCCCACCCGCCAGGACCGCGCGGCCGGGACCGGCCGGTGCCACACTGGCCGCGCCCGACGACCCCGACGCCAGGGAGCGCCCGTGCACCGCCGCCCCGCACCGCCGACCCCGGTGCCCCCCGGTCCCCACCCCGGTGCAGCCCGCCCGGACTGACGCCCCGCCCCCTCAAGCGCGGCGCGGTACGAGCCGATGTGGACGGGGTGCCGGGGCGGGGGACCACGAGACGGGCGCGGGGACAGCACCCGCACCCGGCGCGTTGACGCGCACCGCCGTGGACGCGCCCGACGACCTCCCCGTGCAGCTGGCGCGGCTCGCCCGCGAGGAGAGCGCCCCCCTGCGCAGCGCGCTGGACCTCGTGCACGCCGCCCTGGCCCAGCGCTCCGGCGTGCGCCGCGCCGAGGTGCTCGCCCACGAGGGGAGCGAGGTCGTGGTCGTCGCCCGGGCCGGCGAGCCCGGGCCCGTCCCCGGCGAGTGCGCGGTGGTCCCGCTGCGGCACGGCGGCGCCGAGATGGGGCTGCTGCACCTGCACGGCGGCCACCCGGAGGACGTGGAACCGGCCGTGCGCGCCGTGGTCGGCCACCACCTGGCCGTGGCGCTGCGCGACGTGGCCGCCGCCCGCGAGCAGGCCGAGCTGCACCGCGTCACCGACGCGGTGCGCCGCCTGTTCGAGGAGGGGGCGCGGGTGAGCAGCGTGGAGGCCGCCGGGCGCCTGCTGGCCGCCGTCACCGCCGACGTCCTGGGCACCGAGCGGACCGCCGTGATGCTCGTGGACCCCGACACCCGCGTCACCCACGTCCTGGGCATCGGGCTGCCCGAGGGGCTGGAGCAGCAGCTGGCGGCGAGCCTGGTGGGCCGCCTGGCCCGCGACTCGCCGGCCTGGCGGCGCGCCACCGCGGCCGGCGGCCCCGAGGTCGTCGACGACGTCGCCACCGCCCCCGTGCGCCCCGGCGGGTTCGTGCAGACCCTGGGGGTGCGCTCCTACGTGTCGCTGCCGCTGATGAGCGCCGAGGGCCTCGTCGGCACCGCGCTCTGCGGGGACGTCACCCGCCGCCGCACCTGGACCGCGGCCGACCGCGCCCTGGCCGAGCGCTTCGCCCTGCAGGGCGCCGTGGTCGTCGACAACGCGCGCCTGCGGGAGCTGGACCGGGCCCACCTGCGCCAGCTGGAGCACCGGGCGTTCCACGACCAGCTCACCGGCCTGCCCAACCGGGCCGCCCTGCTGGGGTGCCTCGGCGACGCCCTGGACCCCGTCACCGGCGACGGCCGGGTGGCGCTGCTGCTCATCGACCTCGACGGCTTCAAGCGGGTCAACGACACCCTCGGCCACCACACCGGCGACGTCCTGCTCCAGCAGGTCGCGGACAGGCTGCGCGAGCTGCTGCCGGCCGGGGCCACGGCCGCGCGCCTGGGCGGCGACGAGCTCGCCGTGGCGCTGCCCGGCCCCGCCACCGCGCACGCCGCCGACCTCGCCCGCGCCGTCCACGAGCGGCTCGGGCAGCCCTACGGGATCGAGGGCCGCGCCGTGCGCACGGGCGCCAGCATCGGCATCGCCCACGCACCCCGGCACGCCACCGAAGTCACCGGGCTGCTGCGCGCCGCGGACGAGGCGATGTACCGGGCCAAGCGCGCCGGCGGCGGGCCGCGCACCGCCCCCTGAGCGCGCCCGTTCCTCGTCCCCCGCGAGGTGCGGGGCTCCGACGGGAGGAGCATCCTGATCGCCCATGAGCGAGGCCCTGCAGCGACGACGCTCCGACCACGGGTTCTTCGGGCAGCCCCGCGCCCTCGCCAACATCTTCGGCGTGGAGATGTGGGAGCGCTTCTCCTTCTACGGCATGCAGGGCATCCTGCTGATCTACCTGTACTACTCCGCGGCCGAGGGCGGCCTCGGCCTCGACCAGGCCACCGCCACGAGCATCGTCGGCGCCTACGGCGGGACGGTGTACCTCTCCACCATCGCCGGTGCGTGGCTCGCCGACCGCCTCGTCGGCCCCGAGCGCGTCCTGTTCGCCAGCGGTGTCGTCGTCCTCGCCGGTCACGTCGCCCTGGCCGTCCTGCCCGGCCTGCTCGGCGTCGGGGTGGGCCTGGTGCTCATCGCCCTCGGCAGCGGCGGCGTCAAGGCCACCGCCACCACCATCGTCGGGACCCTCTACGCGGAGGGCGACGAGCGGCGCGACGCCGGGTTCTCCCTGTTCTACCTCGGCATCAACCTCGGCGCCCTCGTCGGGCCGCTGCTGACCGGCCTGCTGCGCGACAACGCCGGTTTCCACTACGGCTTCGGGCTCGCCGCGGTCGGCATGGCCGCCGGCCTCGTGCAGTACTCCGTCGGGCGCCGCCGGCTGCCCGAGCAGGCCCGCCGGGTCCCCGACCCGCTGCCCGCCGACCGCCGCAGGCGCGTCGTGCTGCTGACCGCCGCGGCGCTCGCCGTGGTCGTCGTGCTGTGCCTGGTCGGCGTGGTGACCGCCGACCGCCTCGACACGATCGTCGCCACCCTCGTCGTCGTAGCGTCGGTGTTCTACTTCTCGATGGTGCTCGGCAGCCGGCGCGTCGGCACCACCGAGCGCCGCCGCGTGCTGGCGTTCATTCCGCTGTTCCTGGCCAGCGTCATGTTCTGGGCCCTGTTCCAGCAGCAGTTCACCGTGGTGACCGTCTACTCCGACCAGCGCCTGGACCGCACCATCGCCGGCTGGGAGATGCCCGTGGCGTGGGTGCAGTCCATCAACCCGGTCTTCATCATCGCCCTGGCACCGGTGTTCGCCGCGGTGTGGACGAAGCTCGGCAACCGCCAGCCGTCCACCCCGGTGAAGTTCGCCGTCGGCACCGCCCTCATGGGGGTGGCGTTCCTGCTGTTCCTGCCGATGGCCGGTGGGGGACCGGGCAGCGCCCCGCTGCTGGGCCTGATCGGCATCCTGCTCGTCTTCACCCTGGCGGAGCTGTTCCTGTCGCCGGTCGGGCTGTCCGTCACCACGAAGCTGGCCCCCGCCGTGTACCGCACGCAGCTGGTGGCGCTGTTCTACCTGTCCATCGCGCTGGGCACCGCCCTGGCCGGGACGCTGGCGGCGTACTACTCGCCGGAGACCGAACGGGCCTACTTCGGGTTCCTCGGCGGCACCGCCATCGCGATCGGCGCGGTGCTGCTGCTCCTGAGCCCGCTGGTGCGGCGGCTGATGAGCGGGGTGCGCTGAAGCCGCGCACCCCGCCGAGCCGTGGGGGTCACACCTCCAGCACGAGGCGGTGCGGCACGAACCCCTCCGCGCAGCCGATGCGGGACTGGAACCCCCGGTAGCCGGCCTGGTTGCGCACGACGTCCAGGTCCACCATCCGCGAATCGGCGACCTGGCTGCGGTGGCACCCCAGGGCGGTGGTCTTCTTGTCCAGCGCGGAGGTGATGTCCACGAACAGGTGCGGGCGGAAGCCGAAGCTGCTGGGGGACTCGTAGGTGAGGACCTGCCGGCAGTGCCGGGCCGCGCCCAGCGTGGCCAGGGCGACGGCCCGGTGGTCCTGGTGGGTGTCGTCCACGCCGTGCGTGTAGACGACGTCGGCGCCGACGCTGCGGATGACGGACTCGATGAGGTGCACCAGCTCCAGCTCGTGGTTGGACACCTCGCCGTCGCGCAGGTTCCCCCACACCAGGTCCGCACCCAGGGTGGCGGCGGCCTCCTCCTGCTCGGCGATCCGGCGGCGCACGTCGCCCGGTCCCGACTGGCCGTGGGTGATGACGAGCATGGTGACGCGGTCACCGGAGGCGGTGTGGCGGGCGAGGGTGCCGCCGCAGCCGAGTTCGATGTCGTCGGGGTGGGAGCCGACGGCCAGGACGCTGCGCGGGGTGGTGGACACGGTGGGTGCTCCTTGGGGGTTCGGTTCAGTGAGGTTCGGTGTGGTTCGGTGTGGTCCGGTCAGGTCCCGGAGGTGAGCACGAGGGCGTACTCGGGCCACCAGGTGCCGGCGGACGGGGCGCCGTCGCGGCAGTCGCCGTCGGACGTCCCGGGTTCCTTCACCCACAGGTAGGCGTCGGCCAGGTCGCTGCCGGTCGCCGTGGTGGGGGTGACCCCGATGCGCGCCGTGGGCGGGTTGCACCAGGCCTCGGGGTCGTCGGTGCGGGACGTCGCCCCGGCACCGTTGCGGCTGGTGTCGACGACGAAGTGCGCCCCGTCCAGGTACGCGGACAGCTCCTCGCCGTAGGCGAGGGAGTCCTCCGTCGTCTGGAAGTTCGACACGTTCAGCGCGAAGCCGTCGGCGTCGTCGATGCCGGACTCCCACAGGGCGTCGGCCAGGGCGTCCAGGTCGCCCACCCAGTCGGAGTTCCCGGCGTCCAGGTACACGGTCGTGGACGGCAGGGCCGCGAACGTCCCGACCGCCGAGGCGAGCGCGGCGTAGCGGTCGGCCGCATCGACGTCCGTCGCGGAGCCGGACACCACCTGGGCGATGGCGTCCGGTTCCACGACCACCACCGCGGGCCGGTCGCCGATGCCGGCGGCGACCTCGGCGACCCACGCCGCGTAGGCGTCGGTGTCGGCGGCCCCGCCGGAGGAGTAGTAGTCGGCGTCGCGGCCGGGGATGTTGTAGGCGACGATCACCGGGACCTGCCCGGCGGCCTGCGCCGCCGTCGTCAGCTCCTGCGCGCTGGCCGCCGGGTCGGTCTGCTGACCGGAGAACCAGGTCGCCACCGGGGCCTCGGCCACCACGGCCAGCTGCTCGGCGTCGGCGGTGTTCCCCTCCGCCGTCCACTGCGCCACCTGCACCGCCGCGGGGGAGTCCGGCAGGACGTAGAACTCCGTCCCGGCCAGCGGGTTCACGGTGGCGGTGGCGGTGGCGGTGGCGGTGCTCCCGTCCGAGGAGTCGCCGGAGGTCCCGGAGCAGGCCGCCAGCGCCCCCACGGCCATCGCCACGAGCACCTGCCGCCTCAGGAAGCGTGCAGCCACGTGGTGACCCCGTACGCGTCCACGGCCAGGAGCACCGCTCCGGTGGCGCCGAGCAGCAGGGCGTTGCGCAGCTTCAGGAAGGTGGTGCGGTTCACCGGGTCACCTCCACGCGCTCCGCGGCGCGGGTGTCCGGCAGGACGACGACCCGGTGCGCTACCGCCGGGGACTGCCGCACCGGCAGGGCGCGCTGCTGGGCGGGCAGAGCCACGGGGGTGCCGGGACGAGCGGCGCTGCGGCGGCGCGACCAGGCGCCGACCTTCCACATCACGATCGGCGCGAAGCACACCGCCACGTCCAGCAGCGTCCACAGCCGCAGGGCCGGGTAGTCGTGGTGCAGGGGGAAGGAGGCGACGAGGCACCCGCTCAGCAGCAGGCCCCACAGGATGTGCTGGCGGAACACGACCCAGCGGTCCCCCAGGGACTCCGAGCCCTTCGGCGTCACCTCGAACGGGACGGTGCGGTTGCGGATCGCGTCGACGAGCGCGACGACGTACATCGGGGCGCAGAAGATCGACACCAGCATCCCCAGGGCGCCGGTGCTGGCCTCCTCCTCGTGCGGGCTGACGTTGTAGCGGCGGTTCCAGAAGTACAGGCCGGCCTGCATGACGGCGGCGTTGGCGTACAGCACCAGCCAGGTGCTCGCCGCGACCTGCACGCCGCTGGCCCCGGTGATCAGGTAGGCGCAGAGGCTGAGGACACCCAGGACCCAGGTGATCGCCGCGCTGGGGTAGTACGACATGAGCAGGAAGTAGTGCAGCGCGCGCTTCCAGCCGAGCTTCAGGGCGAACTTCCAGTAGGTGCGGACCATCACCTCGTCGGTGCCGCGCGACCAGCGGTTCTGCTGGGTGAAGTAGTCCGACCAGTTCGCCGGGCCCTCACCGGACGACAGCACGTCGGGGGTGTAGACGGACTTCCAGCGCCGGCCGGTGCGCCGGTTGCGGCTGGTGTGCCACACCAGGGAGGTCGCGGCGTCCTCGGTGATGGAGTCGGCGAGGCCGCCGATCTCGCGCAGCGCCGACAGGCGCACCGCGTTGTTGGTGCCGACGAACATCGGCACGCCCCACCGGTTCGCGGAGCGCTGCAGCACCCCGTGGAACAGGTACTGCTGGGACTCGCTGGCCTTGGTGACGAAGTTGTCGTAGTTCTGCCCGTAGACCTGCGGGCCGACGACGAACGCCACGTCCGGGTCGCGGAAGTAACCCAGGAGGCGCTCGGCGAAGTCCGGTCGCGGGACGTGGTCGGTGTCGACCGAGAACCAGAACTCGTAGTCGTGCCCGTGCGCGTCGAACCAGGCGTTGTAGTTGCCGTGCTTGGTCTTGCGGCGGTGCCGGCCGGTCTCCTGGTTCCACTCGGGGACGCCGTGCCGGGAGAAGTGCTTCACGCCGATGCGCTCGCACATGGCCCGGACCTCGGGGTCGTTCCCCTCGTCGAGCAGCCAGACGTCCATCGGGCCGTCGTAGCGGATGCGCTTGGCGGCCAGCAGCGTCTCCTCGGCCATCTCGACGGGTTCCTTGCCCGGCACGATGGTGGTGAGGAACGCGACGCGGCGACCGGGTTCGGGGTGGACCGGGATCGGGTCGGTCAGCGCTGCGGTGGTGCGGACCAGCATGACCACGTTGACGAGGCGCATGAACTCGACCAGGCCCACGGAACCCACCAGGGCCATCCCCAGCCAGTACAGCCAGGAACCCGTGTCGGTCGGCCAGTGCGAGGGCAGGAGCATCCACACGAAGAAGGTCACCTGGAACACCAGGGCCAGCGTGAGCAGCACCGCGGCGGGCAGGCGTCGCCCGTCGCGCCGCAGGAGGCGCTGGTACTGGACCGTGTAGGGGCCGGGGGGTGGTTCGCGTAGCGGGCCGGCGAGTCGCGCGTGTGAGGCGTAGTCGTACTCGACGGCGGCGCCCTGGTTCTTCGGCAAGGGTTCCGTCCAGAGGTTCGTGCGGCCCCCGGTCCGGGGCCGTCGCTGGAACCACGAAACACGGCGCTCACATGGGAAACCTGTGACGAAGCGGTGGTTTCCCTCGCCGTCGACCTAGAGTAGTTTAATCGAAACCGAGGGTGACTGGCCTTAGCTCGGACGGGTGACGGCCGGCCCACCTCCGGACCGCTCGCGGCGAGGCGACGCTCCCGCCGGGAGCGGTGACCCGTCCACCCCCCGCCAGGAGCACCCCCGTGCCGCAGCCCCGCAGGACCGCAGCGATCCCCCTCCCGACCGCCGTCGCGGCCGCCCTCGCCGCAGTCGCCGTCACCGGTGGCCTCACCGCCGCCACCACGGCCACCACCACGACCGCGGCGGCACCCACAGCCACCTCCTCGCCCACGCCCACGCCCAGCGCCACGACGCCGGCGTCGACTGGGACCGTGACCTCGAACCCCGGCTCCGGGACGGTCGCCTCCCCCTGGAGCGCGCCGAACCCCTTCGCCGCCGCAGCCCCCTACGCCGACCCCGGCTACACCTCCGCCGCCGAGGCCGACGCCCGCCGCGCCGGCGACCCCGCCGGCGCAGCCGCCCTGGACCGCATCACCCGCGGCGGGGTCTCCCTGTGGGTGGGGGACTGGAACAGCACCGCCACCGTCGCCGCCGCCGTGCGCGCCTACGCCCAGCGCGCCCAGGCCGCCGGGCGCACCGGCGTCGTCACCACCTACGCCATCCCCGGCCGCGACTGCGGCAACCACTCCGCCGGCGGGCTGACCGCCTCGACGTACTCCGCGTGGAGCGCCCAGGTCGCCGCCGGCCTGCGGGGCACCCGCACCGCCGTCGTCGTCGAGCCGGACGCCATCGCCCAGGCCGGCGTGTGCACCGACGAGGCCGAGAGGCTGGCGCTGCTGCGCACCGCCGTGCAGCAGCTGCGCGACGCCGGCGTCACCGCCGTCTACCTCGACGCCGGCAACTCCGCCTGGACCGGTTCCCAGGTGCCGCTGGTGGCGCAGCGCCTGCGCGCCGCGGGCGTCGAGCAGGCCCGCGGGTTCGCCACCAACGTCAGCAACTTCCTGACCACCGCCCAGGAGCGGACCTACGCCGAGGCGCTGTCCGCGCAGCTGGGCGGGGCCCGCTACGTCGTCGACACCAGCCGCAACGGCGCCGGCAGCAACGGCGAGTGGTGCAACCCCGCCGGCCGCCGGCTCGGAGCCGCCCCCGGCGCGGTCGCCGACGGCAGTCGGCAGGACGCGAACCTGTGGGTCAAGCGGGTCGGCGAGTCCGACGGGCCCTGCGGCAGCGGCCCGGCCGCCGGCGTCTTCTGGACCGAGTACGCCATCGCCCTCGCCCGCTGACCCCCAACCCTCCTCCCGCGGTATCCCGCGCGCGTGAGAGCTCAACCGTGCAAGATCACCGCGGGAGGAGGGGGAGGGGAAGGGGTCAGGCGGCGGGGGCCGGCTCGGAGCGGCGGGTGACGTGCGCCGGCGCCCGGTGCGCGGCGACCACCGCCGCCAGCAGCACCACCCCCACCGCCGCCGCCAGGCTGCGGTACGTGAAGAACGCGTGGATCTGCGAGTGGTTGCTCAGCACGCAGTACCAGGCGGGCACCACCAGCGCCGGTGCCGCCGCCACCAGCGCGGCCAGCAGGCCCGCCCCGCCCCGGCGACGGGCGGTCAGCACCGCGCACACCACCACGGCGAGCGCCGCCAGCACGAGCAGCGGGCGCGCCGTGGGGGTGTGCTCCAGCCACCACGTCCAGTTGGCCACCACGCCGGCGCCGAACTCCTGCGAGACGTCCCCGCCGTCCAGCCGGAACCGGCTCACCTCGCCGATGCTGGTGAGGATCCCCGGGCCGTGCACCGCCGCCGCGATCGCCCAGCGCGACACCCACGTGAACGCGAACGCCACCGGCCACGCGACCCCCGCGGCCGCGGTGGTGCGCAGCGTCGCGGGCAGCGTGCCGCGCCGGCGCAGCGCGACCGCCCCGGCCACGCCCGCGCACGCCGCCCAGCTCATCGGCGGCACCGTCAGCAGGTCGACGTAGCAGAACAGCGCGCCCGCGCCCGCCGCGCCCAGCGCGGCCCCGCGCCACCCGCCGCGCGCGGCCACCGCGGTCAGCGCCACCCCGGCCGCCACCGCGGCCAGCGCGATGCCGTGGCTGAACGCCGCCGACGGCATCGCCACGGCGTTCGTCGCCGCCGCCACCGGCACCAGCAGCGCGAACGCGGCCACCCGCCCGGCGCTGCGCGCCACCGCCCAGAACGCGCCCAGCGCGGCCAGGGTGAACACCCCCGTCACGACCAGCCGCAACCCCGGCACGTCCGTCAGCGCCAGCACCGGTCGCGTCAGCACCGAGTACCCGCTCCAGTAGCGGAAGTACGTCGCCGGCGGCACCACCGACTCCCCGGCGGCCAGCGCCTCGATCTCGGCCACGCCGTCCTCGCAGGACGACAACCGGGGCCCGCCGGTGGCGCGGAACCACGTGCTGCGCGCGTCGTCGGCGGAACTGACCCCGTACCCCAGCACGACGCACTCGGTGAACCGGTCGGCCAGCCCGCCCACGCCGTCGGGGCCGTAGGGGGCGCCGTAGTCGCCGGTCTGCACGGCCTGCGCCAGGTGCCGCACGATCGGCTCGTTCGGCACCGCCTGCGCCGCCACCAGCAGCCCCAGGAACACCGCCTGGACGGCCAGCAGCCCCACCAGCGCCTTCGCGGCGAACCGCGCCACGGCCCTCAACGGTGCGGCCCGGCCGGCTGGTGGCCGGTGCGCGCGCCCAGCTGCTGCGGGGACGGGTGCTGCAGGTACGCCAGCCGGGAGGCCTCGTCGGAGGCGCGGTGCACCGCGTCGAGGATCACCCCCACCGCGGCGACCAGGACCGCGATCATCATCAGGGCGGAGGCGAGGATCGCGGTGGGGAACTTCGGCACCAGCCCGGTCCGCAGGAACTCCCACACCACCGGCAGGCCCAGCACCAGCGAGACCGCGGCGACGAGACCGCCCAGCACCGAGTGCACCAGCAGCGGCCGCTCCAGGTGCGCCAGGCGGGCGATCCAGCGCAGGATCGCGAACCCGTCGCGGTAGGTGCGCAGCTTGCTGGCCGAGCCTTCCGGGCGCTCGCGGAACCCCACCGGGACCTCCCGCTGCGGCACGCGCAGGTTCACCGCGTGCACGGTCAGCTCGGTCTCGACCTCGAAACCCCGCGAGATCGCCGGGAACGACTTCACGAACCGGCGCGACATCACCCGGTACCCGCTGAGCATGTCCGTCACGGGGGTGCCGAACACCCGCGAGACCACGGAGTTCAGGGCCCGGTTGCCCGCGGCGTGCCCGCGGCGGTACGCGGTGAGGCTGTCGGGGCGGCGGGTGCCGACGACGTGGTCCAGGCCCTCGGCGACCATCAGGCGCACGAGGTCGCCGGCGGCCGAGGCGTCGTAGGTGTCGTCGCCGTCGATGAGGACGTACGTGTCGGCCTCCACGTCCGCGAACGCGCGGCGGATCACGTTGCCCTTGCCGGGGCGCGGCTCGAAGCGCACCACGGCGCCGTGCCGGGCGGCGACCTCGGCGGTGCGGTCGCTGCTGCCGTTGTCGTAGACGTACACGACGGCGTGCGGCAGGGACGCGCGCAGGCCGTCCACGACCGCCCCGACGGCCGCCTCCTCGTCCAGGCACGGGACCACCACGGCGACCCGGCCGCCCGGTCCGCCGCCCGGTCCGCCGCCCACCACGTCCGGCTCGACCTCCATGCCGCCGAGCGTAGGGCGTGCCCACCGCTGGGCCGTGCACGTCGCATCACGCCACGTCACCCCCGCGGTGATCAAGGAAGTTGCAACTACCTTGATCACCGTGAGGGGGAGGGGCGGGGAGGGGGCGCGGTCCCGAGCGCACCCGCACCCGCCCGCCTAGGGTGTTGACCCGGCGCGCACGGCGCCGGGTCGCGGACGGCGGGGGGAGCGCGGTGTCGGGCGGGTCCACGGTGCACGCCACCTCCGGCACGGACCTCTCGCTGGTCGCCGGGGGTGCCCCGGCGGCCGTGCTGCTCGTGGACCTCACCTCGCGCACCGTCGTGCACGCCAACCCCGTCGCCGAGCAGCTCGCCCCCGGCGTGACCCTTCCGGTGGGCCTGGACCAGTGGTCCGACGCCGCGGACCTGCGCGACCTGGGCGGCGCCGGCCTCTCGCGCACCGACCACCCGCTGTCCCGGGTGGCCCGCTCGCTGCCGGTGGCCGGGCAGGCCGTCTCCGCCGCCCGCGTCAGCGAGCTCGGCCGGCAGCGCGAACCGCTCTGGGTGGTGGCGCTGCCCATGCTCGGCGCGCCCGTCCTCGCCGACCACGCCCTGGTGGCCTTCCTGCCGCTGAGCCGCCGCGAGGCGGCCCGCGCCGCCGCCGACGCCGCGCAGGCCCAGGCGCAGGTGCGCGACCGCGCCGTGCTGGCCACCGGGATGTCGTTCACCGTGGCCGACGCCCGCGCCGAGGACCTGCCCCTGGTGTGGGTGAACCCGGCGTTCACCGTGATGACGGGGTACTCGCTCGAGGAGGCCGTCGACCGCAACTGCCGCTTCCTGCAGGGCGAGGGCACCGACCCGGCCGCGGTGGCCGCAGTGGGTCGGGCGCTCGCGGCCGGCGAGGAGGTCACCGCCACCCTCCTGAACCACCGCAAGGACGGCAGCGCGTTCTGGAACCAGCTCACCCTCAGCCCCGTGCACGGCCCCGACGGCGAGCTCACCCACTACGTCGGCATCCAGACCGACGTCACCGCCCGGGTCGCCGCCGACGCCGAGCGCGACCAGGCGTTGGCCGCCGAGCAGCGCGCCCGCGCCGAGGCGGAGTCGGCCCGCGCCCAGGCCGAGACCGCCCGCCGCGACGCCGAGGAGTCCCGGCGACGACTGGAGCTGCTGGCCGAGGCCACCAGCCGGCTGGCGGTGACCCTGGACGTGGCCGAGTGCCGCCAGCGCCTCCTGGACCTCGTGGTGCCGACCCTGGCGGACTGGGCCCTGCTGCTGGGCACGGACGAGCGCGGCGGGGTCGGGGAGGTCGCGGCCCGGCACCGCGACCCCGCCCGCGCGCAGGACCTGCAGCGCTACGTCGTGCGGTGGCTCGCCGCCCTCGCGCCCGGGCCGGTGCAGCGCACCCTGCTGGGCGGGGCGCACGCGCGGCGCATCAGCGACTACGACGCCGCCGAGCGCCGCCACGAGCGCGAGTCGTGGGTCGGCGACCCCTCGGTCCTGCAGCTCAGCGACGCCCTGGGCGCCGCGTCGGTGCTGCTGGTGACGCTGCCCGGGCGGCAGGGCAGCGACGACGTGCTGGTGCTCGTGCGCGGCCCGGAGCGCCCCCGGCACACCGAGGACGACCTGCACGTCGCCGCCGACCTCGGCCGCCGCGCCGGGCTGATCATCGACAACGCCCGCCTGTACGGGGAGCAGCACCGCATCGCCGCCACGCTGCAGAACAGCCTGCTGCCGCAGCTGCCGGCCATCCCGGGTGTGCGGGCCGCCGCGCGCTACCGGGCCAGCGAGTCCGGCGCCCGCGTCGGCGGCGACTTCTACGAGCTCATCGACCTGCCCGGGGACGCCGTGGGGCTGGCCGTCGGGGACGTCGTCGGCCACGACGTCATGGCCGCCGCCGCGATGGGGCACCTGCGGGGTCTGCTGCGCGCCAGCGCCTGGGACACCACCGGCCCCTCCCCGTCGCTGGTGCTCGACCGCGTCGACCGGCTGCTCGACGGCCTGGGCATGACGACGATGGCGACCCTGGCGTACGCGCGCGCCACCCCCGCCGCGGACGGCACCTGGCTGCTCGAGCACGCCACCGCGGGCCACCCGCCGCTGCTGGTGCGCGACCCCTCCGGCCGCGTGACGACCCTCGACGGGGTGCACGGCCTCATGCTCGGCGTGCAGCCCACCGTCCGCGTGGGCGGCAGCCACCGGCTCGCCCCCGGTTCCACCGTCGTCGCCTACACCGACGGGCTCGTCGAGCGCCGCGGCGAGGCGCTGAGCACCGGCCTGGCGCGCCTGGCCCGCACCCTGGCCGACGCCCCCGCGGACGTGGAGGCCCTGTGCGACCACCTGCTGGAACGCCTGGGCGACACCGACGACGACGTCGCCTTCGTCGCGCTGCGGCTCGGCCCCTGATCGGGCACCCTGGGGTTCCAGCCCGGGAGCCCGGGGTCCCGGGGAACGATCAGAGGTGCGGTCGTGTTGAACTTCTTGAGGACGCTGCAGGTAGACGCAGAGGTCCGCAGCTGTGCCTCCCCCCCCCGGGCGCACCGCACCGCAGCACCAGGCGCGGCCCGGACACCGGTGCCCGTGCCCGAGAGGACGCGAATGAGCACCAGCACTCCCGCCGCCAACCCCGCGGTGACCACCACCACCGGATCCGGCCCCCGCCGGAGCAGCACCCCGTACGGCAAGCTCACCGCGCTCGTCCAGGAAGCGGGTCTGATGCGCCGCCGGCGCGGGGCCTACTGGACGCGCATCGCCGCCACCACCGTCGCCTTCGGCGCCGTGGCGGCCGGCACCGTCCTGCTGCGCGACTCCTGGCTGGTCCTGCTGCCGGCCGCGGCCCTCGCGGTCGTCATCACCCAGTTCGCCTTCCTCGGCCACGACGCGGCGCACCGGCAGATCTTCGCCACGCACCGCCACAACGAGACGGCCTCGCACGTCTTCGCGGCCCTCGTCGCGGGCCTGAGCTACGGCTGGTGGATGGGCAAGCACACCCGCCACCACCAGGCGCCCAACCAGCGCGGGATCGACGGCGACATCGAGTCCGGCGTCATCTCCTTCCACGAGGAGGCCGCCGCCAGCCGCCGCGGCCTGCTGCGCTGGTTCACCCGTCACCAGGGCCTGTTCTTCGTGCCGCTGCTGGCCTTCGAGGGCTTCGTCCTGCACATCGAGAGCACCCGCTCGCTGGTGACCGGCAAGCGCACCAAGCGCCGCTGGGTGGACACCTCGCTGATCGCGACGCACTGGGCGGTCTACGCGTCCTCGGCGGTGCTGCTGATGGGGCCGTGGAAGGCGCTGGCGTTCTTCGGCGTGCACATGGCCGCGTTCGGCTTCTGCATGGGCGGCGCCTTCGCCCCCAACCACGTGGGCATGCCGATCATCCCGCGCGAGAAGAAGGTGGACTACATCCGCCGTCAGGTCCTGACCTCCCGCAACATCTCCGGCGGCTGGTTCGTCGACCTCATCATGGGCGGGCTGAACTTCCAGGTGGAGCACCACCTCTTCCCCAGCATGCCGCGCCCCAACCTGCGCCGGGCCCAGCCCTTCGTGAAGCAGTTCTGCGCCGAGCACGGCATCACGTACACCGAGACGACCTTCCTGGGTTCCTACCGGGCGATCGTGTCGTACCTGAACGAGATGGGCCTGGCGGCCCGCAACAACTTCACCTGCCCGGCGGTCCAGCAGCTGCGCAGCTGAGCGGTGGCACGCCTCTCGGGGGCGTGCTACGGTCGGCGTAGTCGCTGTTCTCGATGTGCTGACAACACCCCGGGGATCGAAACTCGAGGGTCGTCCGCTTTCCACCTGGTCAGCCCCCCGGCGACGAGCTCCGCGAGGAGCGCCCAACCTGAGGAGGCCTCATGGCTCAGGGAACTGTGAAGTGGTTCAACGGCGAGAAGGGCTACGGCTTCATCGCCCCCGAGGACGGGTCCGCCGACGTGTTCGTGCACTTCAGCGAGATCAACGGCAGCGGCTTCCGCAGCCTCGAGGAGAACGACCGCGTGGAGTACACCGTGACGCAGGGCGCCAAGGGCCCCCAGGCGAGCGGCGTCACCCGCCTCTGACCACACCCGCCGCGACCCCCGCTCCCTCCCGGGAGCGG